>CAIQQJ010000099.1 GCA_903873905.1 uncultured Flavobacteriales bacterium | reverse complement strand
AGGATTGGATAATCCGAATGTGCAATATCCTTATAGCACAGCAACCGTTACGACTACTTATACCGTTACTGCAAATTATGGTTGTGTAAGTGCAACGGATACGGTAACTGTTTATGTCAACTCGACAAATATTTTCGGTGAGCAAATTTGTTTTGTTACTGTGGATACTGCCATCAATAAAAATGTCGTGACATGGGAACGTTGGTCATCTCCTTCCAATGGAAATTATAATGTTTACCGTGAATCAAGTCCAGGTGTTTACACACTCATCAATACACAACCGATTTCACAATTCTCCACTTTCACTGATATGACTTCAAATCCTTCAATGAATCCGGAGCGCTACAAGATCTCTACCGTAAATGCATGCGGAGTGGAATCGGATACAAGTTATCATCACCGTTCCATATTCTTGACAGCGACTCCGAATGGTCCGGGTTGGAATTTAGCTTGGACAGCTTATGAAGGATTACCGATTTCCGTTTACAATATTTATCGTGGACTCACATTGGGATCAATGACATTGTTGACACAAGTTCCAGGAACACAGTTTGCTTATACTGATGCAAATCCTCCTGTAGGATCTTGGGTTTACATGGTGGAAGCACTTCATCCTTTTGGTGGTTGTTTCCCTTCCATGCGTTTGTCAGCTCCACAAAGTGTTTTATCTTATGACGGTTCATTCTCCAATGCAGGAGGTCCTGGTGTTTCTGGTGTCAATGAAAATTCTCTATTGGAAAATTCATTTATGATAACTCCAAATCCAGGTAACGGTAATTTCCAAATCAATCTGTTGGTTTCAAGTTCACAGGAAATTCAAGTGAGTGTTTATGACAATCTCGGCAGAAATGTTTTTGTCAAAAATGAAAATGCAAGTGCGGGGAATTTCTCTTCAACCATGAATCTTTCTTCACTCAGCAGTGGTATCTATTTTGTTCAGGTGAAAACAACAAATGGAATTGCCACAAAACGGTTAATCATTAATTGATAAAATAAAATCAGAATCGTTGCCTCTGGAAATTTCAGGGGCAATGCTTTTTCTGAACATTTGAACACGGCAGATTTTTCGCATATTGATTTGGTTTGTGGATAGTACTGACGGATATTTACATTGAAGAAAATTGTTTTTAAATAATCGCATTATGAAAAATAGAATTTTACATGTCCTTGCAATTTCGTTTTGTTTCGCAACAGCTTTCGCACAAGCTCCACAAATCGGATCAAAAGCTTGGAATGACCAACAGGTGCAGAAGAATTCCAATCCATCTCCACAAAATGGAAATGCAACACTTGGAATTATTTTTGATACCACCATGTGTGGATTGAATTATACTCAAACTTCTTTGAAACTGGGTCAAAGATTCACTCCAGTCGGTGTTGTTCAGCCAGCACCATTTCCAATTTCAAATATTCCTTTTTGTGCGCAGATTGTAAGATCGTATTTGTGGTGTGCGGGATCGGGAAATGGAATTGCAATAACGGCAACCATTACAAATCCATTAGGGACAACTCAAAGTTTTACAATGACAATGGTTGGAATGGATCAGGATATGTGTTGGGGTTATGCAGGCTCCTACGTTTACCGTGCTGATGTTACAAGCATTATCAATGGAAATGGGAATTATATCATCAGTGGAATTCCAACTAATCCACCAAGTGCAGGAAATGATATGGACGGAGCTACGCTAATGGTAATTTACAAAGATGTTGCTGCTTCTTACACAGGAAGCATTCACATTAATGATGGTGCTGTAACGATAAACGGAGGTTCTACCACTCAAACCATGACTGGATTTAATTCCTGCGCAAATTCCACAGCTGCAAATGGATTTATGATTGTTTCCAATTTACAAGGACTTGGGGCGCAACTTTCCGTTAATGGTGGTACGCCATTTACAGTGGTGGAAGATTGGTACAATTTTGTCTCCCAATCGACTGCAATTACACAAGCTCAAAGTGCATGCATATTTAATGTGAGTTCCGGTGGTGATTGTTATTGCCTTGCCGTTACCGGGTTGTATACGCAGACAACCTGTTCCTCCTGCACTCCTGTTTCTGGAATATTGACCATTACAAATCCTTCAACAACCGCCGCAACTTGCACCAGTAATGGAGCTGCTACCATTGCAATAACAGGAGGAAGTGGAAACTACACCATCACATGGAATACCAATCCAATTCAAACTGGATTGACTGCCAACAATCTTCCTCCAGGGAATTATTATGTAAGTGTAGTCGATAGTACTGCTGGCGCTTGCGGGTCAATTTCAATAAATATTCCATATACCGGTCCGGTTGTTACAACAACGGTTACAGGAGTATCTTGCTCTTCACCTGGTTCTGCCTCTGCAAGTGTAACAGGTGGTACTGGTCCATACACCTACAGTTGGGCGCCTTCTGGTGGAACAAACGCAACTGCAAATAATCTTTCTGCAGGAATTTATACGGTGAGTGTCACTGACAATACTGGCTGCACCATTTCAGCAAATGCAATTGTGTTGAATACCTCTAGCTTACTTTTGAATACCTATACAACTGCGGATAGTTGTCCTTCACCAACAGGTTCTGTTCATGTTATCGCACAAGGTGGTCAACCTCCTTATTCTTATTTGTGGTTGCCTGGAAATTACACAACAGCAAATGTTTCAAATCTTCCTGCTGGGTCTTATACAGTTACTGTTACAGATGGAGCAGGTTGTATTGTTTCAGCATTGGCAACAATTTCTGTTTCTACTGTAGGTGTGATTGTTTATGTT
>CAIQQJ010000098.1 GCA_903873905.1 uncultured Flavobacteriales bacterium | reverse complement strand
GTATACTTTTGAATTGAATTCCACGATGATTGAAAATGGAAACCAGGTGATGGTTTATTGTTCTTGGCATGAATTGGATTCTGCTTGGAATTCAAGAAGCAAAATTGAACTCAATGGTGGAAAAGATGTAAATGGAAATCCAGTTTCAATTACACTCATTAGATATCTCGCATCGAAAGGAGAAAGAAAAGATGGTGATGCCGTTGGAAAATTAAGTGCTGCAGAAATAATTGCAATTGAAAACGGAGCAACAAATGCACTCGACGCCTCACGTTCACCAATTGAAAAAAGACTTTATCAGGTTTTCTGGGAAATTTATCATTATGCGAATGGTGCAAGTCCAAGTGGAAATTCTGTAACGATGCGAATGGAACTTGCACAAACCGCTCTCATTTGTGTTGAACAACATCCATGGATTGGTGCAGGAACAGGTGCGCAACAAAAAACATTTGCCACCCATTATAAAACGGAAGGAACAAAACTTGGTGAACAGTGGCAATGGCTGCATTCACACAATCAGTTGCTTTCTATTGCGGTCTGTCTTGGAATTCCAGGTTTGCTTTATTTTATTTTTTCACTTTGGTATGCTCCACGTTCCATGAAACGCTGGAGAAGTTATTTGTACCTCGCCTTTTTTATTGTCTTCTTCCTTTCATTCTGGGATGACGATACGCTTGAAACAAGTCAGGGTGTAAATTTCTTTGCTTTCTTCAATGCCTTGTTCCTGTACACGATGCCGCGTGAAAGCGCAATTCGTACTGATGAATTGGAAAAATAAAAGAAACTTATCTTTGAATATGCGCATTCTGGAAGTGAATACTGAAAAAACGTGGAGAGGTGGGGAAAGACAAACCTGGTATAACATCAAAGGATTTCGCGACGCTTCCCACCAAGTTGAGTTGCTTTGTTTGGAAGGATTTCCATTGGAGGAAAAAACAAAAGAACTTTCCATTCCCATTCACACCATTAAATCCAAACTGAAAACATTTCTTTATCTGGCAAGGAATGGTTCAAACTTCGATATCATTCATGTGCAAACTGCAAATTCACAATTTCATGCTTTGCTATCACAACCTTTTCATGGCAGACCCGTTGTTTACACACGACGTGTAGATTTTGTTCCCAAGGGATTTTTCACAAAACTAAAATACCGCCGCACGGATAAGTTGATTGCCATTTCCACTCCAGTCAAAACCATTCTTGAAGGAATTGGTGTGAAGAACATTGACGTTATTACAGACATTGCAGAATCAAAAAAACTCAATGCTTTGCGCGCGCATGCTTTTATAATTGAAAATGGTTTTAGCGGAAAGAAAATCATTGCAACAACTTCTGCCATGGTTCAGCATAAAGATCCATTGACAATGGCAGCGGCGATACATGAGTTGTCGAAAAAAAGAAATGATTTTGTTTTTCTGCATTTTGGTGAGGGAATTTTGAAGCCGGAACTTGAAGCAAAAATTTCGGAATTGGGAATTGGTGCATTTTACAAACTGATGGGCTTCGTTGATAATGTGGAGGACTTTTTTACAATCTTCGATGTGTTCGCAATGAGTTCGGAGGAAGAAGGATTGGGAAGTAGTGTGCTGGATGCGTTTATTTATAAAGTTCCTGTTGTTTCAACAAACGCGGGTGGATTGAAAGAAATTGTTGGTGATGTAGGATTGCTGAGTAATATAAAAGATCCAAAAGCTTTGGCAGAAAATATGGATCGAATATTATCCGACGATCAATTGAAGGAAACATTGACTGCGAAAGCCTTCGAAATTACAAGAGACAAAAATTCAATTTCAAATGTTACCGAAGCGTATCTTCATGTTTTCAGGAAGACGATCGCTGGAGCGTAAGCAGTTTTTTATATTTGAGATAAGTTGCTTTTGCTGAAATCCTGCTGATGACAAATCCGTAATAACCATCGAGTATTCCCATTTTTATAAAATAATCCTTAAGGAATTTCGCGAATGGTTTTATTATCAATTTAAGTGGAGATGATTTTCTTCCCATTTCAAACATTGCTTTCGCAGAAATGCTTGTAAAATAGTCCACCTGTTTGTAATGTTGCTCAATGGAATAAAAACTATAATGAAGAAGATCTCCTTCGAGATGTGCAATTTTCGCTGAGGAATCCATTTCAAAAACATCATGCGGATTTATTCCACCCCATTTTCCTTTTGTTGCATTCCACAAACGCAATTTCGTATCGGGATACCAACCGCAATGTCGAATCCATTTTCCACAATAATTCGTGAGCCTATTCATTTCATATCCGTCATGATTGAAATCGGTTTTCACTTCTAGAATTGATGCGATGAGTTTTTCATCTGGCGCTTCATCAGCATCGAGGGAAAGTAGGTGTGAAAATTTGGCTTGGGTAATTGCCCAGTTTTTCTGTTCAATGTGCCCCTCGAATTTATGTTGGATGAATCGAGCGCCTTTTTCCAGGCAAATGCTTTCGGTCTTATCGGTTGAAAAAGAATCAACGACAACAATGTCATCCGCAATTTTTTTTACAGCGTCCAAACAACGCCCAATATTACGTTCTTCATTGAAGGTGATGATGACAACAGAAAGTTGAATTGGATTTGCCATTGATAATGTAAAAATACGTTTATCGTTTGAATGATGAGATTTTCTGTGAAGGGAAATGGGGAGGGTGATGAGGGAATTAGGTGATGAGGTGATTGGGGATTTGATAATTAAAATCATTCGAAAAAATACGCGCAATCTGCAGCATAACAGATTGGTGAAATTATTTTTTCTCTGTGTCTCCGTGGCATTTTTTCGCGTGAGGGATAGCAGTGCCACATAGTGGTCCATTCGGGAGAAAGCCCGGATCCCCCAACAGAATTGGTGGGGTTGGGAGAGGACTTGCAGTGGATAGCCCTACCCTTGGGACACGCCCAAATTAAGAAGGAGAGACAATCAAAAAGCGGTAGCGGTAACCAATATCAAAAAGCTCGATGCCAATTTGCAATACCAAACTCTATTCTGATTCTTCTAACTTTGTAATGCATGAGCGATCCAAAAATACTGCTGCAACAAATTATAGCTGGAGAAAGACATGCTTTGGCGCGAGCAATTACAATTGTGGAAAATGAACTGGAAGGGTCAAGTGAATTATTGAAATCGCTAGACTTGCAAAAAGCTGCCCCAATTGTAGGAATTACTGGTCCGCCTGGTGCAGGAAAAAGTACCTTGATCAGTTCACTCATTTCACATTTGACATCGCAAGGGAAAAAAGTTGCGGTGATTGCTGTTGATCCAACTTCTCCATTTAATTTCGGTTCCCTGCTTGGCGACAGACTTCGCATGTCGGAACATTTTACAAATCCCAATGTTTTTATTCGTTCCCTTGCAACGCGAGGTTCACTCGGAGGCCTTTCAGCAAAAACGATTGAGGTAAGTGATGTAGTTCGGGCTGCGGGATTTGATTTGGTGATTATAGAAACCGTTGGTGTTGGGCAATCGGAAGTTGAAATTGCGGGATTGGCTGACACGACAGTTCTTGTTTTGGTTCCTGAATCGGGAGATGAAGTGCAGGCGCTGAAATCGGGAATAATGGAAATTGCGGATATTTATGTAGTGAATAAATCGGATCGTGATGGTGCCAATACTTTTGTCAAGAATCTGCTCGCACTTGCTCATCCTCGGGAAGGTTCAAATTGGATTCCAAGAATTATAAAAACGATTGCAACAAAAAAAGAAGGTGCGGAAGAATTGTATGCAACCATTCTTGCGCATCAAGAAGAAGCGATCACCAATTCTCGAAAAGCTTATCTCTTTTCTGAAAAGGCATGGCGCTTAATTCAACAAGCTAGAACGAAAGATTTGAATAAGGAAGATCTCCGAATTCAGATTGCAAATGAGATTTTAGGTGGAACCTTTCAACTTTATATCTTTGTAGAAGTGTTCATCAAAAAAAAGGATTGAAAATTGCGGAATCCGCCCTATCTTGTCGAAGCGTAGCCCATGGAATGTTTAATAATAGATGATGACGAAATAGCCCGCAGAACCGTTCAGCATTGCGCTGAACGCACTGATTTTCTTCAGCTTGTGGCTTCATGTTCAAGTGTTCCTGAAGCCTTGAAAATTATCAGGGATAAACAAATAGACTTAATTTTTCTTGACGTTGAAATGCCTGAAATGACAGGAATTGATTTTCTGCGCACTTTCAAAGAAATTCCACAGATCATTCTCATTACTGGCAAGAAAGAATATGCCGCAGAGGCATTTGATTACGATGTGACCGATTTTTTGTTGAAGCCGGTTGACTATCCACGTTTCTTAAAAGCGGCAATGAAAGCGCAATCCATTCACAATGGAATGCAGGTGAAAAATGAGAATGGCGAAGATTCAATTTTCATAAAGAAAGATGGCAATCGATTGGTGCGTCTTCCTGCAAAAGAGATTCTCTGGATTGAGGCGCTTGCCGATTATGTAAACATTCACACCAAGGATGCTCGCCACACCATTTTGGCAACGATGAAATCCATTGAAACCAAGCTTCCCGTTAAAGATTTTATACGAATCCATCGCTCCTACATCGTTCGCTTGGATAAGATATCAGAAATCGAAGAAAATTCTGTCGTCATTGCTGGTAAAGTTCTTCCAGTTAGCCGCTCTCACAAGGAAGATTTATTTAAGAGATTAAATCTTTTGTGATATCAATTGCAATTTATAATTGCAAAATTCTTGTTTAAATATTATCCCCCAATTTTATAATAGGAAATAGGTAAAAAGTAACTCCGTTACCCTTTTTCACCTATTTGAAAGCCATCTCCAATCCACTCGTCCGACACAAACGACCACTCGTCGGAGACTCCCTACACACTATCGGATTTTCAAAAAACCTTTGAATTTTCTCTACATTTTTGTATCAGTAATTGAAGAGGAAATCACACTTGTGAAGAATAAACGAAGATAATGACGGGATCGAATTACCAAGATGTGCTAACGACTCAAAAACGGGAAATGCAAATTGGAATGATTATCGAATTCCATCCAGTATATAGAGATTTTAGTTTTTTAAAATATAGTGATCAGAAAATAGCCGAGATGTATGATGTTTTGGTTATTCAAAATCTGATTAAAAGAGACACGAGAGTACAAACTAAAGTGTAGGGGTTATGCTGTTTTGTACTCTCGGCAGAAGGGTGTTCGTTACGACGAGCACCCTTTGATTTTTTAGTTGGGGGGACAACTAAGGCAAAGATAAGTAAAAGGAAGGACTTTGGGGGCTTATGGCAAGATTTTGGGTTAAAAATGCCCCCAAACCAAACTTTCATGAATCCTTTCCCATGAACCATTTCATACCTTTACCATTGGCAGAGATAATTCGAACCCAATGACATGAGAAAAAAAATTCGATTGCTTTTCAGCAATCATTTTTTCGCTGAAAGGACTTTATTTCTTGCGCTTGCCAGCATCATACTCTTTGATGGATGGATACTTGGCATTTTCAATAGTTTCTCGACAGAATTCTTGTTTAGGATTTCAATCTTCGCAATTACTTGCGCTTCATTTATATTTACCCATTCGAAAAAAGCTTCACTCAAAAACATTAAGTGGCTCGCGTATTTGTCCATTGCGATGGCGCTATCCTTTTCCATCTTTCAGAATGTGAATCATCATTTTGATAATGACCGTACATTAACCTTTCTCGGCCTATACATTATTTGCAGTTTTTATTTCCTTTCCGTTCGCGATCTTATCATTTATCTCATTTTCGGTCTTGCAATTGCCACCATTGCCATAACCAATACAGACCATCCACATTTAACATCGGCGCTCTTCATTTCGCGCCTTTCCATCGGCGGCCTCCTGACCCTTTGTTTATCGTATGCCAGTCGTCGATTCCAAGAAAAATTACAGCAGTTCAACAAAAAAATTGTTGAAGATTATCGCTCCTTGCATAAAATAAAAATTGCTTTGGAAGAACGCCTTTCACACGATAACATTCTGGCCTTGGTTGCCAGTAGTGTGAATACTGCTGTAATCATCAGTGGTCCTGATGATGTTATAGAATGGGTCAATAAGGGATTTACAGAAATTACTGGATATTCCTTCGAAGACGCTATTGGAAAAAAAGCGGCTTTTTTGCGTGGGGCGAAAACAGATTCAATTTCAATAAGCAGAATTGAGGAGAATAAAAACAAGTTGACTTCCTTTCATGACACCATTCTAAATTATCGTAAGGACGGAAGTCCTTTATGGATGCAAATCCACGTTACTCCGTTGTTTGATGAAAATGGAAAACTTGAGCGTTACGTTTCCATCCAGGAGGATATTTCTGAAATTAAAGCAAGAGAGCAAGAATTAAGTAGGAGTCGAGAATTATTAAAAACAGCACAGCGTCAGGCGAAAATTGGAAGTTGGGAATGGAATGAAAGCACTAAAAGTATTTCCTGCTCCGATGAGATGTTGCGAATGCTTGAATTGGACATCGCAAAAGTTCCATCTGCTGAATCAATGTTGAAACTTGTTCATCCTGGAGATACAAATGTATTGCGCAAAACATTTGAAAACGGAATGCAAAGAAGTTCACCGTTTGAAATTGAATTCAGACTTGTCATCAATGGCACCGTAAAGTATGCTTATCTAACAGCACAGTCTTTTAATGCTGGGACAGAAAACTTCAAAATGCTGTTCGGCACGATTCAAGACATCACAGAGCGCAAATATATTGAGAATGAAATGCGAACTGCGGAAAAGCAATATCGCAGCCTTTTCGAAAATTCTCAACACATGATTTGCATTCATGATTTGGAGGGAACCATCATGAGCATTAATCCTGCAGGCGCAAATGCTGTTGGACTACTTCCAGAGGAAATTATTGGTAGAAATATCAATGCGTTTTTCTGGACAAAAAGCCAGGATGAATTTGAAAAGTATTTGCAAACGATCATTCATAATGGGAAAGCAACTGGACTCATGCGTTTGCTTGTACAAGACGGCGAATCTTCCGTTTGGCTTTACAACAACATTCTGCTCAACGATCCCGATGGAAATCCTTATGTATTAAGTAGCAATGTGGAAATTACCAGCCGCATTGAAATGGAAAAGGAATTGCGCACGGCGAAAAAACTTGCAGAGGAAGCCTTGGAATTGAAAGGTCGTTTTGTTACAAATATCAGTCATGAGTTGCGCACTCCTATGAATGCAATCATTGGTTTCAGCGATCTTCTTTTGAAAACAAAATTGGATAACGAGCAGATCGAGTATTTGCAGGCCATTCACATTGCGGGAGACAATCTCACTTCCATGATCAACGATGTCCTCGATCTTGCTAAAATTGAATCGGGGAAAATTGAATTCGAGGCAAACCCATTCGCTATCAGAAATGTGATGTCGAATGTTCACCGACTGCTGTCTCCTAATGCAACACAATTGAAATTATCGGTTGAATGGAAATGTGATCCCAATGTTCCCGCTTATGTTTTGGGTGACGAATTACGATTGACGCAAATACTAATCAACCTTGTAGGCAATGCCATAAAATTTACGGAACGTGGCTTTGTTCGTTTTTCCTGTTTTATCAAAAACGAAAACGACGAGATTTTTGATTTGCAATTTGTTGTTGAAGATTCGGGAATTGGAATTCCATCTGAAAAACTACAACTCATCTTTGATCCTTTCGTTCAAGCCAGTACAGAATCAACCAGAAAATTTGGAGGCACAGGCCTTGGTTTAAGTATTGTTCGCAACCTAACCGAGTTACAGGGCGGAATGATCAGCTTGAAAAGTATAGAAGGAATCGGTTCTTCATTCACCGTGAATTTACCAATGAAAAAAGTGAGCATCGAAGTGATTCAACAGGTTGAAAAAGCATTGCAACCGATAGAATCGCCTGGAAATGTGCGCGTGCTTATTGTGGAGGACCAACCGCTTAACCAGCAATTGGCAAAAAAATTGATCCATGATTTTGGATTCACAACAGAAGTTGCCTTTAATGGAAAAACGGCAGTAGAATTTTTACGCGGGGAAACTTTTGATATTGTACTCATGGACTTGCAAATGCCTGAAATGGACGGTTACGAAGCAACAAAAGTAATTCGCCAAACTCTCCATCTCGACGTTCCAATCATCGCACTTACTGCCCACTCCTCTTCTGGAGAACGGGAAAAATGTTTGGCTCTTGGAATGAATGATTATCTCACCAAACCCTATCGTGCACAAGAGTTGTATTATAAGATTGTAAGCAATGTTGAAAAAGCAATCACTGGCAATACTATTCCTTCAGAAACAAATATTCGAGATGAAAATCCGATCAAGGCGTTGGCTGGAGGAGATAAAGTTTTCGAAAGAGAAATCATTGAACTTATGATCCTTTCAATTCCCGAAGATGTTTCAAAAATGGTTTCCGCGATTCGAGAAAATAATTTTTCGCTTGCAAAATCCATCGCACATCGCATCAAATCATCCGTAGCACTTGCGGGCGAAAATAAATTATCCGTTTTGCTGGAAGATTGCGAAAACGCCTGCTCTTCCGACCGTCCACCAGAAAATATTGCAGATATGATATCAGAAATTTTGGACCGAACAGAAAAACTAATTGCGAAACTGAAAATTGATTCGAACTAATCCATTGCACCGCTATCCCCTTTTCTTTTTATTCCCCGTACCTTTGCAAAATGCATAAAATATATCTGAATATTATTCTTGCGTTGGCAGCAGTAGGGATTCTCATTGGTGGATATGTGGCTTTTAATAATGGACAACAAGTACGTGAACTTCCTTACTTCGAGCCGATCGAGCAAGGATTGAAAAACAATACGGATTCACTTAACCGTCATCTTGTTTTTGATTTTTCACTGACGGATCAAACCGGAAAAACAGTTACCAGAAAAGATTTTGAAAATTCAATTACCGTGGTGGATTTTTTCTTCACGAGTTGTCAGGGAATTTGTCCAAAAATGAATTCACAGTTAAAACGCGTTTATGAAAATTACAAAGGAAACCCTGAAGTGAAATTCCTTTCCCATACTGTAAATCCTGAAAAAGATTCTGCAGAAGTTTTAGCCGAATACGCAAAGCATTACAATGCAGATGCAAATCAATGGCACTTTGTTACAGGCGACAAACCACAATTGTATAAGCTGGCAAGAAAATCTTATTTGGTATCGAATACGAATGGTAATGGCGGAAAAGAAGATTTTGTTCACTCACAAAATTTTGCACTCATTGATAAAGCCGGACATATCAGAGGCGTTTATGATGGAACAGATTCTGTTGAAGTGAATCGCTTGATGGTAGATATGAATGTACTGCTGGGATCCTATTTTAAAAAATAATTGCCAATTACTGGATTACCAATTACCAATGAAAAAAACAGGGAGTTGGAATTTCTCTCATCAAAAAAATGAGCCAAACTTTAAACAAAATAATATTTGTAATCGGTAATTGGTAATTTCGTAATCCGTAATTTGTATCCATGTCAATCTCCCATTTAGATCTCGATTTATTGCCGCTTTCCACTTGGTTGAAATCTGGGAAGAGAAAATTAGTTATTGCTGGACCATGCGGTGCGGAATCGGAAGATCAAGTTTTGGAAACAGCAAAAGGAATTGCTAGGAATGATAAAGTGAGTTTGTTTCGTTCTGGCGTTTGGAAACCTCGCACGCGCCCTGGCGCATTTGAGGGAATGGGTGAAGAAGCTTTAAAGTGGTTGAATCGCGTTCAAAAAGAAATTGGCCTTCCTGTAACTGTTGAAGTTGCCAATGCACAACACGTTGAACTCGCATTGAAATATGGTGTTGATGTTTTGTGGATTGGAGCTCGCACAACTGTAAATCCATTTTCAGTTCAAGAAATTGCAGATGCATTGCTTGGTGTTGACATTCCCGTTCTTGTAAAAAATCCTGTCAATGCCGATTTACCATTATGGATTGGCGCATTGGAAAGATTGAACCGTGCAGGAATAAAAAAACTCGGAGCCATTCATCGCGGATTTCACACCAATATCAAAACACAATTTCGCAATGCTCCCATGTGGGAATTAGCAATTGAACTGAAAGCATCTTGTCCTTCTCTTCCTGTCATTTGCGATCCAAGCCATATTTCCGGTCGCCGCGATTTGATTTTGGAAGTTGCACAACGTGCGATGGATTTGGACATGGATGGTTTGATGATTGAAACACATCGCGATCCTGCTACCGCATTGAGTGATGCGGCACAACAACTCACACCAGCAATGCTCGATATCGTATTGGAGAAATTAGTTGTGCGCGAAACTTCCATTGGTGATGCAGGCTTCGAACACATGCTGAATACCTTGCGAGAAGTGATTGATGAAATTGATCAGGAAATCATTCAATCTTTTGCGCGAAGAATGCAAGTGGTGGAACGCATAGGAGAATTCAAACACGATCATGGTGTTACAATTTTGCAAATTGAACGTTGGTTGGAAATTTTACGCACGCGAACGGAAGCAGGGGAATCTCTTGGTTTGGATAGTGAAATGGTTGTTGAATTGTGTCAGTTGTTGCACAAAGCTTCCATTAAAAAACAAACTGAAGTGATGAGCCGTGATGAAGATAGTGATGCAGGTGAATAATTAATTACCGATTATCAGATTACCAATTACCAATTTTCTTTGGGCGTGTCCCCAATCCCAACAGTACTGTTGGGATTGGGGTCGGGCTCTCGGTAGTCGCTTTTTTCCCAATGAAAAATTGGGAAAAAGAGCTCCAACAATACCTCCATCCCTCACGCAAAAAGAATTACCACTCCATAAGAATCGAGAGACCAAAAGTCAAAATGTTTTTTTCATCAGCACATCAGCATATCGACACATTAGCACATTACTAATTTACTCCACTTTCGAAAGTTGTCTCGTCCATACTTTATCGCCGCATTTTATTCGCAACAAATAAATTCCTGGAGGAAGGTTTGCGTCCGCATTAAAGGTGAAGACTTGTGTGCCACCACCATTGTGGTGTTCTTTTTGATTCGGCTGAACGGTTTGTCCTAAGGCATTGAACAATTCCATTTCCACATTCTCAGGTTGTGCTAAAACAAAACTCAAATGTATTTCACTTGCAAAAGGATTCGGATAGGTTGCAACTGCCGCATTTGCATTTTGATTGTCGGCTATTCCTGTCAAATTACATTGGGAAGAATTTCCAGGCATGTTTGCATCCATCCAACTAATGCGACGGCGAATCCAACTTTTCAAACTGTCCACTTCTTCCTGATAGGATTGTCGCGGTGGCTCGATTTCTGCTGTTCCCGTTGCTGCGCCCATATTCCCCCAATAGGCATAATGGCGTGCTTGGGCTTCATTGGAGTATGCCGCAATGGAATCAATAAAATGGAACATGCGAGTTGTGTCCAACAAAGTTCCGCGCAATTCCTGCCAGCGACAATTCAGATCATTGGCAAAAGTTGTGTCTTGTAACAACCTCACATACCAACCCGTTCCGTTGACATCCGATCCACAATCATTGACATGATATGACCAGCCACTTCCATCTGTTGCTTGAAAAATAATGCAATCCCAAATATCTTTCCATGCCCAATCAAAATCCCAAACTGGACCCGCTTTTATTTTTCCAATTACTCCTGTTGATGTCACATCTTTCTCCTTATAGAAATAACAACTCTTCTTGAATCCATCAGTATTTCGTGAAAGTTCATTGACAATAAAATAATCAATGAAAGATCTTTCACTCATATATTTTCTGTACCCAACAGTTAGATCGGCAAAATTTGGCCCGTATAATGCCGCTTCCAAATCATTCACTGCTCCTTGTATGTAGGCTTGTTGTTGGGGAACAATAACAGTTGGTTTCGGATAAAAATAAACCATGTGTACGTCAAGTGTTGGATGATCGATCGGGTGATAATTCAACAACCATGAATTCGAATTGTCCCAATAATCTGTTTTGAAAATATAACCACCACTCACATTTGGCCAAACAACCTCGTTCGTATCCAGCTTTGCAATGTTCACCCGGTTACTATCTCGCTTGATTGTTTCTGTCAATGAATACACACCTTGATATTCTCCATTTAGAATTACCTCACACAATTTATTCCGCGGTCCCCAATGGCCCATGTCGTAAAACGTATTGTACGAAAGCATATTTCGCATAAATGATTTGTCATTATACATCGCCACCAAACACCAATCATTTTCAGAAGGCATTCCAATGAGCGAAGTGTCCATTCCGTTGCCCAATGCATCACGTGTTTCAAAATCATATGGTAACTGAGGAAGTGATGCTGAATAATTTCCACGAATTTCAATTCCAATTTTCCCACTGTAATTATTCCACGGATCTGTCATGTGATTACGAATTCCGATTCCATTGTAAATAATTCCCATATCAGCTGTGATCTTTCCTGTTTGCACAATGGTTTGATTGTTTGTATTAATAATAACAATCGGCATGTTTGAAGAGGAAAACGAATGATAGGTTGCAGGAGTATTTCCGAAAGTAATTGACCAAGACAAAAGATTTCCTGAATCCTGTGCAGCCATATCTCTGACACGTAATATCCAAGTCCCATTTCCATTTTGTCCATTGTTCACCATTCCCATTACACCTTGAGGAATAAAAGTTCCTGTGAATGGTGGCGTTCCTGTGGTAATGGAAGTTGGTGCGAAAATATTAAAACACGTGTTCGTATAATTCTGTCCACCACCACCCAAAGATGTTGCAAGAATTTTCGTTGTGCCATCGGGAGCGACAATTGAAATTTCCAAATCCGCATCGTAAGTATGTGTAAGGTTGATGCAAATTGTTTCAAGACCGAAATTGGTGGTGTCAATTGTTGCAGGACTCAACCCTGAAACCACCAATGGAAAATCATTCGTAGCCACATCGTTAATAAGGCCAACTGTTCCATTATAGGTTTGTGAAAAACCAAGGAGCGACGAAACAATCCCCATGACGAATAAAAAATTCTTTATTTTCATTTGTAAAAATTATTCTGTTTTTGATAATGGTTCAGTCCAAGTGTTATTCCCAGCAGTGATGCGTAGCAAATAAATCCCTGTCGGTAAACTTGCATCAGGATGAAAGACGATTGTTTGTGTTCCTCCAGCGTGCTGCTGTAATTGAATCGGCTGAACCACTTGTCCGAGTGCGTTCAGCAATTCCATTTTCACCGGTTGTTCATGCGGCAAAAATATAGAAAGGTTTATTTCATTGGCGAAAGGATTAGGAAAAGCCAAAGGTTGTGTTGTTGCATAACTTGTTGCTGAAGGAATTCCATTCAGGTTACAATTTGCTGCATTTCCAGGCATGTTTGCATTCAACCAATCCCATCTCAAATCAATCCAGTTTTTCAATTCATCAATTTCCCCTTGATAAGTTGTCGGAATTGGAGAAGGGTTTGGCCAAACATAAGTTCCAAGAATTGGCCACACTGTAAAATTCCGCTGTTGACTTTCATTCAATAAAATTGCCATGGAGTCGCAATAATTGAATAGAAATTGTTTGCTGAGAAGTGTTTGACTTAACTCCTGCCAACGACATTGTACCTTATCTCTAAAAACAGGATCCTGCATCAATCGATCCCACCAAAATGGTATTTGCCAATAATCACCCGAACAAACATTTCCGAATTGATAGGCCCATCCGGACACAACACTTCCATCACAATAATTTGCATTCGCCCATGAAATGTCATAATCCCAAACTGGACCCATCGTTATTTTTCCACCGTGGCTCGCTCTGTCCTTGTAGAAAAATGTACTCAATCGATAACCATCCACATTCTTGGAAAGCTCATTGACTAGGAAATAATCGATGAATGAATTCACATTCATGTAATGTGCATAACCAATTGAAGTGTCCGCAAAATTTGGTCCTGCAAGAGTGGTTTCAAAACTATCAACGTAAGCTTGAATATAATTTTGCTGAGGGACATTTATGTTTACATCACTTGGATAATCATATTGAAAATAAATGGTCTGACCATTCGGAGCCGTATCCGGCGCAAAAGGAGAAACCCAACCTGCTCCACTACTCGATGTGGTTTTGTCCACTTTGATAATGTATCCCCCTGTCAATTGATCACCAGTTGTATCAGTAGGATTTAATTTTGAAATATTCACTCTTGCATTATCGCGTTTTAGTTTTTCTGTCAATAAATAAACGCCCATATATTGTCCATCAATTATCAATTCAACACAACGCCACCGCACAGCATACCATCCCATTTGTCGCGATAGATAATAGGAAAGTGAATTGTTCAATAATGATTTGTCGGAATAATTTGCGATCAAGCACCAATCGTTTTCAGATGGCATTCCCAAGATGGGATGGTTAATTGGCAAACTGGTGGAATCCCATAATTGCAATCCGTAAGATTTTTTCGGAAATCCCTGCGAGCTAGAACCACGCACTTCAATTCCAATTTTTCCATTGTAATTATTCCACGGATCAGTGATATGATTTCTATTTCCAACTCCGTTAAAAATGATGCCCATGTCACATGAAATTTTCGGACTATCGGGAATGTTTTGATTGTTTGTGTTAATCATAACAATCGGGAGATTCGAATCCTGCATAGAAAAATAAGATGCAGGATTATTTCCAAAAGTGATACTCCAATTCAACATGGTGCCGAAATCTTGCGCATACATATCAATCACGCGCAACACCCAAGTACCATTTCCATTCTGATTATTATTGACAACGCCCATTTGGCCTTGCGGAATAAAACTTCCTGTAAAGGGAGCTCCTCCTTGAGAAATATTTGTTGCTGCAGAATTATCAAAACAAGTGTTTGTATAATCATGACCTGAACCACCATTTCCACTGCTAAGAATTGCGCTCGTTCCGTCTGGTGCAATGATTCTTATTTCCATATCTGCATCCCACGTATGGGTGAGATTAATGCAAACCGATTCCAATCCAAAATTTGCCGTGTCAATTGTGGAAGGAACAAGTCCGGAAACTATAACTGGAAAATCATTCGTAGAAACATCATTGATTGGCCCACCTCCTCCAATAAAAGTTTGTGCAAAAAGAACATTGACTCCAATGAAAATTACACAAACAGAAACGTAAATTTTTTTCATGAGTCCTATTTGCGAAAACTAAAAGTATAAGGACGAGCATTCGTCAGGAAGACTTTGGCGTTTTTGCTTGTATGAAGTTAAGAAAAATATTGCTGTATTTTCCTTAATGAATTCATACTCCAAATTGGCGCAGATGATGATCAAAATGTTTCCATTGTGTTTCACCCCACTGCTTCGAAGTTAATTTCCCAAAAAAAGCATGAGGATGCTTCGTGGCACCTGGTTCTCCACCTTCATGAAAACGTTTCAGTAATAACAAGGCTCTTTCATTTTCTTTTTCAAAGTCCTTTGCTTCGGCCATGATGAATTCAGCTGCTGTTGGACCATTTTTGGAGAATGGCTTTTCAGAAAGAAAACTTTTCTTAAACAATCCACCAATCAATTTACCCATTAAACTTTGCGGAATCATAATATCACCAAGAGCAACTTCTGTGGTGCTATTGCAGTGCGCAAGCATTTGTGCACTATTCATTTTTCCCCAAAGTGGAGAGGTGTTTTTTTGCAGTTGCTTGATTCGCATCAATAACTCAGAATAAGCAGCTTTATCAAAAATCGTTTTCATAGTTTCCAAAGTAAATTTCGGAGGTAATATTATGGTTTTAAAAGGTGATTCCCAATTGTTTGACAGCTCAAAAAGCCATTGTTATTTATTTGACCCTTAGTGTATTGCGTAATGTTATGAACAAATTTTCAACAAAATGCTGTGATTTTCAAATGATTATCACTTATATTTGCCATTCAACTAAAAACATCATCACAATGGAAAGTGGAATTGTAAAATTCTTTAATGAGTCTAAAGGTTTTGGATTCATCAAAGTAAACGGATCAAATCAAGAAGTATTTGTACACGTTTCAGGTCTAACTGATCAAATCCGAGAAAACGACGCAGTAGTTTTCGAACTACAGCAAGGCAAAAAAGGTCTTAATGCCGTTAATGTAAAGCTGGCATAATCTCCTTTTTTATACCAGGAAAAGACAACCTCCGATAACACGGAGGTTTTTTTGTGCCCTTTCTTTTTCTGATTTTCAAAAATAACTTAATCCTAAATGCCTGATTATTAATACATAGCAAATTTTTGTAAGGCTAAGGTGGCTTACAATGTTAATAATCGACAGATATAGAGTATCTTTGGCATTCACAAAAAAAATATCATCACAATGGAAAGTGGAATTGTAAAATTCTTTAATGAATCAAAAGGTTTTGGTTTCATCAAAGTAAACGGATCAAATCAAGAAGTATTTGTCCATGTATCAGGACTCACAGATCAAGTCCGTGAAAACGACGCGGTAGTTTTCGAACTACAAGAAGGCAAAAAAGGCCTAAACGCGGTAAACGTAAAATTGGCTTAATCTCCTATTTTATATCTCAAAAAAACCCTCGAGCAATCGGGGGTTTTTTTGTGTCTAATATTTTTTGAAATAATTAATTCGTCGGTGGTGCTGTTCCATCACCACGCTTTAGTCCCGATCGATTAAAACGAATTCCAATTACAAGTTCATGTGTACCTGTGGAATAATTTCCAAGATCGGTTGTTGTGAAATCGTAGGAATAACCTAACATCAAATTTTCACGGAAAACATATCCTGTGTAAATCGCTATCGCATCGCGATTACGGAATGATCCACCCAGCCAAACTTTTTGTTTGTAAATCGCACGTAAACTAATGTCAAATTGAAAAGGTGCTGGATTAACAAATTTCAATAAGGCAGATGGTTCTAAAACAAAATCATCACCGAGTGGTAGTTTATATCCTAACATTCCATAATAATGTCGGTTCATTACACTAGCAGTTCCCGACATGTAATCGAAAAATTTCAATTTGTTTTGTTGAATCTGTAAACAAGATGCTCCGATCCAGAAACGATCGCTGTACAAATAAAACCCTGCCGTAAAATCTGGCGTAAGGCAAGATTGCAAAGCATTTGTCAGAATCAAATCGCCTGCATCATGAAGCGTTATTTTCTGTCCATCCACCATGAATTGCAATATTCCAGCAGACAAACCGAATGCTAATTTTATTTTTTCGGTAATGGGTGCGTGATAGGCATACGACAAATAAAATCCTGTGCGTCGTGTTGGACCAACATTGTCAGTGAACAATTGTCCTCCAATTCCCATGTGTTCAAATTTCAGAGGTCCATTTACACTCAAAACATAAGTGCGCGGCGCGTCCGTAATTCCTCCCCACTGATATCTATTCGCGGACAATCCTTCGAAATAATTGTTCTTTCCACCAATCGCAGGATTCATTACATAATCATTAATCATGTACTGACTATAATGCGGAAGCTGTTGCGAAAAAATCACAAGAGGGAAAAAAGCAAGAAGTATGAAAAAATATTTTCTCATAGCTTGAAAGATTATCGCATAATAGTTAAAGGACCAGTATAAACATCCGGGAATAGCGGGTCATTCAATTTGATAATGTAATAATAGGTTCCGACAGGAAGATCTTTCCCATCATATCTTCCATCAAATGGGATATTGTATCCGGTAGAATTAAACAATAATTCTCCCCATCTATTATAAACTTCAACTTGACAATGAACGAAGAGTTGAATATTATCAATTTCCCAAATATCATTTGTTCCATCAGCATTTGGAGTAAATCCATTCGGGAATTTTATAGAAGGAACAACATTCAAATTCATAGTATCACTTCCCACACAACCATTTGCATCTGTAACAATTACTATATAAGTTGTAGTACCCGCAGGTGATGCGATTGGATTTGAAGAAGAAGTATTTCCTAATCCTGATGAAGGACCCCATGCAAACGTTGAACCCGGAGGACCTGTTGGACTTCCTCCAAGAGTTGCGGTCATTCCAGAAATAATTGTTTGATCAGGTCCTGCATTTGCTGCTGGCCCAGGGGAAGACGTAACTACAACTGTATCAGAAGAAGTGCAAACTCCATTTGTTGCGAGCAAAACATAAGTAGTTACTCCTCCAACTGGAATCACAACAGTTGTCACGTTATTACCAACAATAGTGTTTGATGGCAATTGAATCCACTGATAAGAAGTCACATTTGAACTTCCTGAACCATCAAGCGTCAATGCTCCGCCAACACAGAAGGTAGTATCATTTCCTGCATTCGCAATCACTGCTGTCAATGCATTAATTACAATTGTATCTGTAACGGAACAACCATTAGCATCAGTAATTGTTATCGTGTATGAGCCCGAAAGCACACCAGTCAAATCTTCTGAATTTGCGGTGAAGGCTCCTGGCCCAGTCCATGAATAATTGTATGGCAATCCACCACCAGTAACTGTAATGTCAATTGCACCATCGAGGGAGTTGTTACATGTTGCATCCGTAATTACAGGAGGGGCTAATATCAAAACGATAGGTGAAACAATTGTGTCACTTTGTACTATAGTACAACCATTAGCATCGGTCACTGTTACAGAATAAATTCCTGCACAAAGATTAGTTGCCGTTTGTGTTATTTGTCCTGTTGGTGTCCAAACATAAACATATGGCAGTGTTCCTCCTGAAGGAATTGAAGTGATGAATCCATTACAAGCATTAGCACATAATTCATCCTGCACGAAAGGGAAGGAACCTGCGAGCAACGTTGGCTGAACAATTGTAACGGACGAAGTACTTACACAACCCGTTGCATCTGTCGCTTGAACAATAAAGTTTCCCGCACATAAACCGTTGATGGTGTCATTTGTTGCCGCATTGCTCCATACATAAGTATAAGGGGAGTTTCCTCCAACAACTGTCACTATTGCTGTTCCGTTGCAACTTCCATTACATGATATGTCAGTACCGTTCGCAGTCAAAATCATTCCACTATTGGAATTGCTCACGGGGATCGTTTGTATTTGAGTACAACCAGTTGCATCCGTAATTGTTACCGAATACAATCCAGCACATAAACTGGCGATCGTAGAAGTAGTTTGTCCGCCTGGAGCCCAAGCATAAGTATAAGGTCCTGTTCCGCCAGATGTATTTAATACAATGGAACCTGAACAAACACCACAATCAGTATTGGTAATCAATTGATTTGGAAGAATTGCAGTTGGAGAGGCAATTGTAAAGTTTTGTGTTAAAATACAACCTGCAGAATCTCTAATTTGAACAATGTAATTTCCTGCGCAAAGACTGTTTACGGTTGGTGTTGTTTGTCCACTCGGCAACCACAAATAGGAATAAGGAAGAATTCCTCCTGTTGGAGCAACAGTAATTGATCCATCGCAAATTCCATTACAAGAAGTGTTGATCACAGTTCCATTTGCAGCCGTTGGTCCCCCACTACTGCTGATTGAAATAGTAAACGTCATTGAACATCCTGCGGAATCTGAAACAATAACGGAATACACTCCTGCACAAAGACCATTAACTGCGCTTGCTGTTGCACCATTACTCCATGAGTAAGTGTAAGGAGCTGTTCCTCCGCTTGCATTTAAAGTTGCCGCACCATTGCATTGACCACATGTTGTAGATGTAATGACGGGATTAATAATAATTGGCAATGGACTATTTAATATTGCAGCCAAGGACACATTACATCCCACCAAATCAGAAATATTCACCATATAATTTCCAGCACACAAACCGCTAGCCGTTGCAGAACTTTGTCCAAGAGGATCCGACCAATTGAAAGTAAATGGTGCTGTACCAGAAATAATATTTGCAACAGCAAAACCATCACAAGAATTTCCACATGTGGGTCCGACAGCTGTAATTGACGCAGACAAAGAATTCCATGGGTTTATAACTGACGTAGAGTTTTGCAAACACCCATTTGCATCTGTAATGGTTACCACATACGAGCCCACGCATAAACCATTTATTGAAGGTGTTGTTTGTCCACTTGGAGCCCAACTGTAAGAATAGGGTCCCGTACCTCCGGTTGGTGTAACCAAAATTGCACCATCACAAATACCCGTGCATGTTGCATTGGTAACAAAAGGGTTTGCAACAATTGGAGGCGGAGAATTTATTATCACTGGAGAAAAACGAATACATCCGTTTGCATCTGTTACTTGAAGGAAATAGTTTCCAGCACACATACCTACAAGATTATTGACTGTTTGCCCACCAGGAATCCATAAATAAGTATAAGGGGCAGTTCCTCCAATAGGAGTTACCAATGCCGTTCCATTGCAAGATGCAGGACAAGTAACATTTGTTGCCAAAACAGTTTCGCCAGTTGGTCCGCCAGAATTATTTATGACCACTGTAAACGTGCCTGTACAAGAGCCAGCGTCTGTAATCGTAACCACATATACTCCTGGACAAACATTTATCTGATTGGCAGTTGGTGGTAAACCACCAGTCCATGAATAAGTGTATGGTGCAATTCCTCCTGAAGGACTAATATTTATTGTGCCATCACAATTTCCACAACTTGCAGGGGCAGTTGCAGATACAGCTGACATTCCTGCAGCAGGGGTTACAATTACCTGTTGTATATCAATACAACCATTTGCATCATGAACCGTGACTGTGTATGTTCCAGCACAAAGATTTGTAATCGTTGATGTTGTTTGTCCGCCAGGTGCCCACAAGTAATTATATGGCCCTGTTCCACCAACAGGATTTGCAGTTGCCGTTCCATCACAAGCGTTACTACAAATTGGACTTGTGAAAGAAGTGTTGGATTGTAATAACAATGGTTGAATAACTGTTGTACTAACATTTTGCGAACAACCATTTAAATCATTTACAGTTACCGTATAAATTCCTGCACAAAGAGCTGTTGCTACTGGAGTTGTTTGTCCGCCTGGAGCCCAATTGTAAGTGTATCCTGGTGAACCTCCAGAGGCAATTACCGAAGCAACACCATTACAATTCCCAAAACAACTAAGAGGTCCACTACTTGCTGAAAGAACGATTGCAGATGGTTGTAAAATAATTACAGAAGAAACCGATGTACATCCATTCAAATCTGTAGTGATTGCGGAATATGCGCCAGCACATAATCCATTTACAAACGGTGTCGTTCCACCGCCTGGCGACCATGTATAGGTGTAACCTGGAATACCACCAACTGCAGTTACTGTTGCTGTTCCATCACAAATTCCATTACATGATGCATTTGTTGAAACAATTGAAGACGAAAGCAAAGTCGGTTCAGTAATTATAACGGTTTGCTGTGAAGTACATCCATTTGCATCTGTAATATCAACTGTATACGATCCAGCGCAAAGGTTTGCTACAGCAGAAGTTCCTTGCCCCGAAGACCAACTGTAGGTGAAAGGACCTGTCCCCCCCACCATTGTCAGACTTGCAGTTCCATTGCAAGCACCATTACAAATAACGTTAGTAAATGCAATGGTGGCTGAAAGTGCCACTGGCTGATTAATTGTAAATTGTTGTAATAAAGAACAACCATTCGCATCCGTAACAGTTACTGAATATGTTCCTGCTGTTTGACCAGATATAGTTTGTGTTATTTGCCCACCAGGTGCCCACAAATAAGTATAAGGTCCTGTTCCTCCTGAAGGATTTGCGGTAATACTTCCGTTGCTATTCCCCGTGCAATTTTCATCGACAATAGTTGCCGTTACTATTAAGACTGGAGGTTGTGTTATAACAATACTTGCAAAAGTAACGCACCCAATAGCATCTGTCACTTGGCAGAAAAAAGTTCCCGCACACAAACCCGTAACACTTGGTGTTCCATCTCCTGCAGGGTTTCCTGGCGTCCAGTCATAAGTAAATGGGGCCGCTCCTCCCGTTACAGTTGCGGTTCCGGTTCCATTACAAGCCAAATTACAATTTGTGTTTGTCGACGAAGCAACAACAGTTGGTCCGCTCAAATTACTAACTGCAATTGGAGTAATAACCGAACAAGAAGTTGCATCAGTAATTGTAACAGTATAAATCCCAGGACAAAGATTCGAAATGGTTTGTGTAGTTTGTCCTCCTGGTGCCCAAGAATAAGTATAAGGTCCTGTACCTCCCGATGGATTTGCAGTAATACTTCCATCACAAAGCGTACAGTTCGCTGGAACTACAACAGAATTTGCAACAACAAGAGATGGCTCTGTAATCGTAACCGTTAATGTAACGGTACAATTATTTACATCAGATGCTGTAACCGTATAAGATCCTGCACACAATCCATTTACGGTTGCAGTCGTTTGCCCTCCTGGAGCCCACAAATAAGAATAAACTCCCGTTCCTCCACTTGGACTTATTGTTGCAGACCCATTACAGAAGCCATTACAACTTGCATTAATAATTGTTGATGTTGCTACTAATGCAAGAGGGTCTGTAAATGTTACTGTTGAAGTATTGAAACAACCATTTGCATCTGTAACAATAACAGTATAAGAACCTGCACATAATCCAGAAATTGTTTGTGTAACAAAACTGCCAGGCATCCAGACATACGTGTACGGAGTTGTTCCTCCAGCAGCATTCGCACTTGCAACACCATCACACGAACTGAAACAGGTAAGATTTGTTGTTGAGCTTGTAACGATAATATTTACAACTTGAACAATTGTACAAGTTGCGGTTGTTGTACATCCTGCTGCATCCGTTACAGTAACAGTATAACTTCCCAATGCAAGATTCGTAGCAGTTGGATTTGTTTGATTAGTTGGTGTCCAGAAATAAGCATAGGGCGCCGTTCCTCCACTAACAGAAACTGTTGCTGTTCCATTATTAACACCACAACTTGCAGTTGTTGCAGTAATAATCGCGGAAAGTGGGGAAGGTTGCGTAATGTTTACTTGTTGATTTATTGAACATCCATTTGCATCAGTAACAATGCAAGTATAGGTTGCAGGACAAAGGCCATTGATACTGTTTGTTGTTTGCCCTCCTGGTAACCATTGAAAAGTATAAGGTCCTGTTCCACCTGTTGGATTTGACGCTGCTGTTCCATTGCAACCTCCATTACAGGAAACATTATTTGATGTAACACCAGCATTTAAAGGTGCAGGTTGTGTTACAATAATAGTAGCGGTGTTAGAACAACTTCCAGCATCATTTACAGTAACTGTATAGGATCCTGCACAAAGGGAATTGATTGAGGATGTTGTTTGTCCACCAGGTGCCCACAAATAAGTATAGGGTGCTGTACCACCCGAAGTTGCAACTGCAGCGCTTCCATTACAACTTCCATTACAACTGGTATTTGTTACTGAAGGTATTAATGTCAATACTGTTGGTTGCACCATTGTTACCGTTGCAGTATTCACACAACCATTTGCATCAGTTACTTGAACAGTATAAGTTCCTGCACACAAATTACTAATAGAAGAGGTTGTCTCGCCTCCAGGTGACCATAAATATGTAAATGGCGGAGAGCCTCCCGAAACAACTGCAGCTGCTGATCCATCACATGAACTATTACAAGAAATTTGAATTGCATTTATTGTTACAACAAGTGGATTAGGTTGTGTAATTGTAACGTTTTGTGTTTGAATACAACCATTGGCATCTGTAACTGTGAGTGTATATGTTCCAGGACAAAGACTATTGATCGAATTTGTGGTTTGTCCTCCAGGTGCCCAATTGTAAGTGTAAGGACCAACACCACCAGTTGGATTTGAAGTTGCTGTTCCATTGCATCCGGAATTACAGGCTACGTTTGTTGAAGTAACTCCTGTTTGTAAAAGTGGCGGTTGTGTAATAATAACTGTTCCTGTTGAAGTACAATTATTTGCATCATGAACAGTAACAGTATAAGACCCAGGACACAAAGAAGAAATGGTTTGTGAATTAATATTTCCTGGCATCCAATTGTAAGTGTAAGGACCGATTCCACCAACAGCGTTTGCAGTTGCAGTACCATTGCAAAATCCATTACAGGTAACATTCGTTCCAGAAGAATTTGACAGCAATTGTGTAGGTTGTGTTATAATAATTTGTCCACTACCCTGACATCCATTCGCATCTGTGACCGTTACTGTATAAGTTGCAGGACAAAGGCTCGATGCTGTTGCACCTGTTCCTCCACTTGGAGCCCATGAGTATGTATAGATTGGTGTGCCACCAGATGCATTTGCAATTGCAGATCCATTACAAGAACCAAAACAATTTACATTAATGCCAGTAGGTGCAACAACTAAAGCAGAAGGTTGTGTAATGACAACCTGATTTGTAGCTGTACACCCATTTGCATCTGTTACAGTAAGTGTATAGGTTCCTGCACACATGCCTCCAAGATTTGGAGTTGTTTGTGCGCCGGGCGACCATAAATAAGTATAAGGTGCTATTCCACCTGTTACAGTACTAGTTGCTGTTCCATTACAAGCAGCATTGCATAATACATTTGTATGACTGATGCTAACACTTAAGAATGTTGGCTGCGTAATTTGAGTTGAATAAGTAGTTGTACAATTATGAGAGTCCGTAACAGTACATGTATATCCACCTGGACAAAGAGGTGAAATGCTATTGGTTGTTTGTCCGCCAGGCGCCCAAGAATATGTGTAGGGACCCGTTCCTCCACTTGGAGCAACTGATGCAGAACCATTACAAGCTGCGAAACACGTAACGTTTGATCTGCTTCCATTTGGAATTAAAACTGCAGGTTGTGTTATAAGAGAATTCTGGGTAACTGAACATCCATTGACATCTGTCACAGTCAACGTATAAGTTCCTGTACATTGATTCGTAATGGTAGAAGTAGTTTGACCTCCTGGCAACCACAAATAGGTATAGCCAGGCGTACCTCCAGCAGCAGATGCACTGCTTGAGCCGTTGCACTGTCCATTACAGAGTGGGGAAATAGTAGAGAAGAAAATAATCAAAGGAGGAGGATCCGTTACAATTGCAAATGCGGGAACCTGATCACCATTGACATTATCGGTAACAACCACAAGATAAGTACCAGCACAAAGACCGGTTGCTGTTTGCGTGGTTTGTGTATTACTCCACTGATAACTAAAATTTCCAGATCCTCCAACCACAATTGCTTGAGCAGTTGCGATACATTGTCCATTACAAAGATTAGGGGTAACGATTGTGGTGACCGTATGTGATTGGGGAGATTGAGGGTTTGCATTGCGCTGTGAATTTCCACTTACAACAAAGTCCGCTTTATTTTTATTTACTTCAGCTCCTTCATTAACTATAAAATTTATCGCAGCAAGTTTTGCATGATTATCAAAAAATAATTTTGCATTTTTTTGAATCTCAATTTGATTATTGACATACAACTCTTCTGCTATGACAAAGGAATTGCTCCAATCAGAAGACTCGGGCGATTCAAAAATAACCTTCCCTGGAAATATATGCGAAGGGGCCGAAATTGTGGAAACAGCATTGTTATCGCGCAAAGACGAAAGTCTATTCTGAAATTTCCAGATCCCCGTAAAATGATCATCGAATTTTTCACGAATGGTGAGTGAGCCATTTATCTGAATTTCACCGTTGCCTAATAACACAACTGTATTGTAAGTCCCCTGTGAATTAGGATCGTAATTTGGGATAATGTCTTTGCCAAACACAAGCCTTCCACAGCTTGCAGTTCCTTCAATTTGAATGGAATCATTGGAAATACCATTCCCACTCAAGCCCAGAAAAACAACATCATTTAATGTGGGAATTGTTGCACCACCTGCACCACCTTGAATAGCTGCCCAATGTTTTGTATCATTCCATTTCCCAGAACCTCCAACCCAAAATCGCCCATCCACGTCCGTCGCAAAAAGCGATGACGCAAAAAACATAAACAAAATGAAAGCAGGTAAACGCTGTTTCAAAATAATGCTTTTAGGGAACACTCAGTAAAGTTCATTGATATCTGCTTGCCACCGATAATCGTTTGATCCTGAAAACTAACAGGGTTATTAACAGTCTACGAAAAACGGGCAGAATCTTTTACTTCACGAAATATAGGGATTTCCATTGGCATGTGAAAGCAAAGTGCATACCCACCTACCTTCTCACATTAATACTTACAAAGTGTCGATGAAGGCGGGAAATAGCGCCTTTAAAACCGAAATGAAATTCCAGGCAACATCATCGCAATGGCACTATGTGTTTCATTATCTTTACAAAACAATATTTTTACAAAGGACGTGGTAAATAAGCAATTCAAACAAGACGATACAACTGGGCCGGCAAGTGACATTCCTGTGCTTTTGAAAATTGGCAACTATTTTATTCCAAGAGGGCATATTCAATCTGTCATACGCTTTGGGAAAGGATGCAAGATTATTCTCACTACTGGGGATGAGATGCTGGTGCAAATCAATTATGACAAAGTGGTGGATATGGTGGGGTAAAATTTGGGACGAGGGCAAGGGATAAGAGGCGAAAAAAAATCAGGAAAGCATTGTGAAGAGTAAGAGAAATTCAATGGCAAATCCAGCTGTGAATCCAGCCAGAATCTGTGCTGGAGAATGTGCATGAAGATATAGGCGTGCAGTGCCAAGCAGTCCTGCAATTAAAAAACAAACTGAAAGAATTATTGGAGCCCCTACATTCTGCAAGAGCATTGCAACAGAAATTCCTCCGCACAATCCGCCTATTCCGATCATATGCAAACTTATTTTCCATCGAAGATTAACCAAGAGTGAAAATAGTATTCCGACAATTGATCCGAGAAGAAAAAGTTGAATAAAAATTGGAACAACCCTGCTGTGTAATACATAATATGCACCAACGTAAATAATTGCGGATTGCAATAGGGGCCAGTTTCTTTCTTGTTGTTGTTCCATTTGAACACTTTCAATTTTCCCAAAACGCAGCATGAATAAAACAGACAACACTGGAAGGATTACCGTACAAATGAAAAGCATTCCCACAATTCGCAAAGGAATATCATTATCCGGAAAACCAAAATCGGATGGCATGAAAAAAAGATAGATGGCTGCGGCGTATGTCACCATCATCATTGGATGAAAAATCCACGAAATAAAATTGGAAAAATATTTCACAATTAAAGTTCCTTCCGTAATCGTGCAACTGGAATATCAAGCTGTTCGCGATATTTTGCAACTGTTCGACGGGCAATGTTGTATCCCTTGTCTTTTAGGATTTTGGTAAGGCTATCATCCGTTACAGGTTTCTTTTTGTCTTCAGCAGCAATTACATCTGACAGTATTCTTTTCACTTCTCGCGTTGAAACCTCTTCTCCAGAGTCGGTAGAAAGTGATTCTGAGAAAAAACTTTTTAGAAGAAATGTCCCGAATTGCGTCTGTACATATTTACTATTTGCCACGCGTGAAACCGTTGAAATATCAAGCCCTATTCTATCCGCGATATCTTTCAATATCATCGGTTTCAATTTCATTTCGTCACCTTCCAAAAAATATTCATATTGATATTCCATGATCGCTTCCATGGTCAATAATAAGGTTTGCTGGCGCTGACGCAAAGCATCCATGAACCATTTTGCTGAATCAATTTTTTGCTTGATAAAAGTTACCGCCTCTTTACCTGGTTTGTCTTTACTCCTGGAATATTCCTGCAACATGTTTGCATACATTCCACTCACACGTAAGTCGGGCATGTTGCGGTCATTCAAGGTCAGGTCCAATTTCCCATCATTATTGGTTACCAAAAAATCAGGGATGACATCTTGAACATTTCGTGATGAATCGCTAGCTGAACTTCCTGGTCGTGGATTGAGATGCGTGATTTCCTTAATAACAAGCTTCAATGATTCATCATCAATTCCCAAGCGACGGGAAATTTTATCATAATGTTTTTTGGAAAACTCTTCCATGTGTTCTTGCACAATTCTCATTGCCATTACCACATGAGGAGTCTTTGGAACTTTTCTTTGCAATTGCAACAACAGACATTCTTGCAAATCTCTTGCACCCACTCCTGCAGGATCAAAAGTCTGAATGACTTTCAAAATTTCTGTCAATTCTTCTTCAGTCGTAGTAATGTTCTGCGCAAATGCGAGATCATCAATTACAGCGGCCAATTCACGGCGCATGTAACCGTCTTCATCCATATTACCTATGAGATAAGCACCCACCTGATAATGGTGATCATCTAAAGGTTGTAAGCCCAATTGCGTTAATAATAAATCATGAAATCCTGGACCTTGCGAAAGAGGCATTTCACGGCGCTCATCATCGGGACTGCTATTATTAGAATGTTCTTTGTAAGAATATCCCTCATCCTCATTCATGTAATCGCCTAAAGCGAAATCATCATCAACACTTTCTCCATCTTTTTCTTTTCCATCTTCATAAAGACCATCATCATCCTCGTCGATTTCATCTTTTAGATCATCTTCATTATTTTCTTCCCCTTCCTCAAGAGCAGGATTGATTTCCATCTCCTCTTTAATGCGTTGTTCTAAAGCAACAGTCGGCAATTGAAGCAATTTCATCAACTGAATTTGTTGAGGAGAAAGCTTCTGAAGCATTTTCTGATGTAACCCTTGTCGTAGCATAACCGTCAATTGACAGTACAAAATACGAGAAATAAACTAAAAGTGGAACGATTTTTGATTGAAAATTAATGGTTGTTTGGTTATCACATTTTTTCAAATAAAAAAATCCCTTTCTGTAGTACAGAAAGGGATTTCACTTTTAAGAGCATTACTTCAATTATTTCTTGATATTGGAAACCTGTGTTCGCATTTGTGTTACAAGTTCTGAAATCGCCCTTTCCTTAATGGGATTGGTAATTATGGAAGGAATATTGTGTTGGGAAATTACACCACCAACATGCTGATCAAATAACTGATTTGCTTGGTCATTTAGTGCAGATTCCAACTCATCCTTTCCCATGTTTTTCAATTCGTCCTTAACTGGACTGTTTTTCCCTTGCTGAATCAAGTTTTTCACAAGAGAACCAACATAAGCTGCTTTTATTGGCCCACCGATGACAGGCATTCCACTGAAATTATTGAAAAGAAAATTTATCATGGCTTTGGGTTTAAAGTTTATTTTTTCAAAGTCGCCAATAAATATTCGCGATTTAATCTTGCGATATTATCGATAGAGATTTCTTTTGGACATTCCGCTTCGCAAGAACCTGTATTGGTACAATTTCCAAAACCAAGTGCATCCATTTCCTTCACCATGTTTAATGCGCGATCGGCACGTTCAACTTGTCCTTGTGGCAATAATGCAAATTGAGAAACTTTCGCAGAAACAAATAACATCGCGGAAGAATTTTTACACGCCGCAACACAAGCCCCACAACCGATGCATGATGCTGCAAAGAAAGACGCATCTGCATCATCTTTAGGAATTGGAAGACAATTAGCGTCTTGTGCGTTTCCTGTATTGACAGAAACGAATCCGCCTGCTGCTTGAATTTTTTCGAATGCTGTGCGATCAACAACCAAATCTTTAATGACAGGGAATGCTTGTGCGCGCCAAGGCTCAACAGTAATTGTTTCGCCATCTTTGAAATGACGCATATGCAATTGGCAAGTTGTTGTTCCAGCTTGTGGACCATGCGCACGACCATTGATATGGAGGCTGCACATTCCACAAATTCCTTCGCGACAATCGTGATCAAATGCAATTGGAACTTTTCCTTCGTTGACTAAACGTTCATTGAGAACATCAAACATTTCAAGAAAAGACATTTCAGTTGAAATATCAGAAACTTGATACGTTACAAAGTCTCCTTTGGAATTTCCGTCGTGCTGTCTCCAGATTTTGAGAGTAAGATTCATAGTACAATTTGTTATTTCTGAATTTCTATGTTCTGTTTGTTTTTTACAACAGAAGCGAAGAGATCACAGAGATTTATTATTTATAAGATCTAGCTTGAACTTTAATTTTTTCGTATTTCAAATCTTCCTTGTGCATTTCATATTTGTTATCGCCCTTGAATTCCCAAGCTGACACATACATGAAATTCGCATCGTCGCGTTGTGCTTCGCCTTCTGAGGTTTGATATTCCTCGCGGAAATGTCCTCCGCAGGATTCTTTTCTTTGAAGTGCATCCAAGCACATTAATTCTCCCAGTTCGAGAAAATCTGCCACACGAACTGCTTTTTCCAATTCCAAATTGAAATCCATTTTTTCGCCAGGAACACGAAGGTCTTTCCAGAATTCATCGCGCAACACACGGATTTCAGAAAGAGCTTCTGTCAATCCTTTTTCATTGCGTCCCATTCCGCACTTGTCCCACATGATTTTTCCAAGACGTTTGTGGAAATGATCAACTGATTTCGATCCTTTAATGTTCATCAATTTATCAATGAGATCGGAAATGTTTTTTTCTGTTTCAACAAATGCAGGATGATCTGTTGGAATTGCCTTTTCACTAATTTGTGGATTGAGATAACCACCAATTGTATAAGGAATTACAAAATATCCATCTGCAAGTCCTTGCATCAGAGCGGAAGCTCCCAGGCGGTTTGCACCATGATCTGAGAAATTCGCTTCACCCAATGCGTACAATCCTGGAATGGTTGTCATCAACTCGTAATCAACCCAAAGACCACCCATTGTATAATGGACAGCAGGGTAAATTCTCATTGGAACTTCGTAAGGATTTTCGCCGGTAATTTTTTCATACATCTCGAAAAGATTACCATATTTTTCTTTGACAACTTCTTTTCCAAGTTCAACAATACGAGCAGCAGAAGCATTTTCCTCTCCTAGTTTTCCTGCTTGTTGTTTTCCAAATCTGTCAATTGCAGCTGTGAAATCAAGATAAACAGCCATTTTAGAAGTGCCCACTCCAAATCCTGCATCACAACGTTCTTTTGCAGCGCGCGAAGCAACATCACGAGGAACTAGGTTTCCGAAAGCTGGGTAACGACGCTCCAAATAATAATCGCGTTCTCCTTCTGGAATATCAGTTCCCTTTCTATTATCATTAGCCGTTTTGGAAACCCAGATTCTACCGTCATTACGAAGTGATTCCGACATCAAAGTCAATTTTGATTGATGATCACCGGAAACAGGAATGCAAGTTGGATGAATTTGTGTGTAACAAGGATTTCCGAAAAATGCACCGCGCTTGTGAGCTTTCCAAACTGCAGTTGCATTACAACCCATTGCATTAGTGGAAAGATAAAACACGTTACCGTATCCACCTGTACAAAGCAAAACAGCATGACCAGAATGACGTTCAAGTTTTCCAGTAACTAAATCGCGCGCAATAATTCCTTTTGCTTTCCCATCAATAGTTACAATGTCCAACATCTCGTGACGGGTGTAGGTTTTCACCATTCCCAATCCTACTTGACGTTGCAAAGCACTGTAAGCTCCGAGTAATAATTGTTGTCCAGTTTGTCCGGCAGCATAAAAAGTCCTTTGAACTTGCGTTCCACCGAATGAACGATTGGAAAGCAATCCACCATATTCACGAGCGAAAGGAACACCTTGCGCAACACATTGGTCAATGATATTATTGCTCACTTCCGCTAAGCGATGAACGTTTCCTTCACGTGCGCGGTAATCACCACCTTTAATTGTATCGTAAAAAAGACGGTAAACGCTATCGCCATCATTCGCATAATTTTTTGCGGCGTTAATTCCACCTTGCGCTGCAATGGAATGGGCACGACGAGCCGAATCTTGATAAAAGAAAACTTTTACTTTATAACCAAGTTCCGCAAGACTTGCAGCAGCAGAAGAGCCTGCTAGTCCAGCACCTACGATAATAATTTCGAGGTTGCGTTTATTTGAAGGATTAACCAATGGAACATGACTTTTGTAATCAGTCCATTTCTGTTCTAATGATCCTTCAGGAATTTTTGAATCTAATTTGCTCATATCAGTTGAAGATTACAGATCCCAAATTTTCAGATTCCAAATGGAAGCTAATTTTTGATAGCTGTTATTTTGTTTTATTGAATAGTTACATGCCCCAATTGAGGAGATCTTTATGCATCAGTTTGGCAATGAAAAACAAGATTGGGAATGATCCGAATCCTATTCCCATGAACACTGCAAAACCCATCGCAACCTTATCCCAAATTGGCATGTATTTTTTGTTGCTCATCCCAAGTGTGTGGAATGCAGATGACAATGCATGACTTAAATGAAAGGCAAGGAGAATTACAGAAATAAGATAAATTCCAGCATAAATCGGATTTTCCATTGCTGCTACTACATCTTGTGCAACGGTTTCCTGACCTGCTCCGCCAATCGTTCCTGTGATACGATAGGGAACGAAGAAGTTGTAAAGGTGAACAACAATGAAAAAGAAAATAACGCTTCCTGTAAATCCCATGTTGCGGGAATTCCAAGAACTCGTGTCTTTTGCTCCGTTCACTGCATACTTTACAGATCTTGCATTGGAGTTTTCTTTTGTAAGTAAAATCGCCTGCGCAACGTGAACAAAAACCGCAAGGAATAATACGATTTCGATGACGCGAATAATAATCATTCGTACCATGCTGTGCGAGGTCTCGTTAAATTCTATACCACCATCGCCGAAGAAAAGCGTGACGTTAGTGTATAAATGTTCGAGTAAAAACATGATGAGAAAAAGGCCCGAAAGCGCCATCACTGTTTTTTTGCCAATTGAGGAAGTGAGAAATTTTTGCATACTGATTTTGTTTTGCTGTAGGGAATGAAAATCTACAGGCGGGAACAAATGTATCTATCGCTAGGAATTGTATCAAGTAAAAAACAGAAAAATGTGTTGGAAAGTTGAAAAGTTGAAAAGTATTTGCCTTTGTTTGGGATAAATTGATTGCAAAACCTGTCGTAAATCATCTATCGAAATAATTTCAAGGCTCCTTGCCTAACATAAAAACTTCAAATAAGTGTATATTCCTTTTACCTTTATTATTCCAATAAAAAATCCATTATGCGCTACGCTCCCATCAACAACAAACTCTTCACTGACAATCGCAAGAATTTCAGAACAAAACTGAAACCAAAATCCATAGCGGTTTTTAACTCGAATGATATTCAACCAACAAATGCTGATGGCACCATGCCATTCCGTCAAAACAGCGATTTGTTTTACCTCGCAGGGATTGATCAGGAAGAAACCATTCTTGTTCTTTTTCCTGATTGTCCAGATAAGGAACACACAGAAGTTTTGTTCATTCGTGAAACCAATGAGCAAATTGCAATTTGGGAAGGTGAAAAACTTTCGAAAGAACAAGCATCGAAAAATTCAGGAATCAAAAAAGTGTATTGGGTGCATCAGTTCAAACAAATTTTGACGGGAATGATTTTCGAAGCGGAAAACATTTACATCAATTCGAATGAACATGTGCGTTCGGGCAATGAAACGGAAACACGCGATGAACGTTTTTACAAATGGTGCAAGGAAAAATACCCTTTACATAATTATGTACGCAGCGCACCAATCATGTACAACTTGCGCGCAATCAAATCTGATCTTGAAGTTCAATTGATTCAGAAAGCTTGCAATCTCACTGAAAAAGGTTTCCGTCGTTTGCTTGGTTTTGTAAAACCGGGTGTGATGGAATATGAAATCGAAGCGGAATTGGCGCATGAGTTCATTCGTCATGGTGCTGGATTTGCGGGATATCAATCCATTATTGCAGCAGGAAAAAATTCTTGCGT
>CAIQQJ010000097.1 GCA_903873905.1 uncultured Flavobacteriales bacterium | reverse complement strand
TTCAAAACCGCAAATACCAATGCGGGAATCAGTTTGAGATTTATGCTGCAGTAGGAATTCCTTATTTTTCTTAATACCCCAAGATAAATCTTGGGGTTATGGATTCTTGCGTGAGGGATAGTAGCGAAAAGCCCACAGCTGAGTTGGATGCGCGGGGAGCGAGGACTTGTAGCGGATAGCCCGACCCTCCCAACCCCAACAATTCTGTTGGGGGGATTGGGGACACGCCAAAAAAAAAGCGGCAGGCCTCCGTCATTTATAATTTTCATTTACCATCTTATATCCTATTTCCAGTTTGTCAAAAAAGTTATCTTTGGCGCTCATAAATTAAAACAAATTACAAGATGAATTTTCCTGACAATCTCAAGTACACGAAGGATCATGAATGGGTTCGCGTGGAAGGCGGCGACGCTTTTATTGGTATTACAGAATTTGCTCAAGGTGAATTAGGTGATATCGTTTATGTAGAAATCGAAACGGTAGGTGAGGAAGTTGGTAAGGAAGAAGTTTTTGGAACCATCGAAGCGGTGAAAACAGTTTCTGATTTGTTCATGCCGATTACAGGAAAAGTTTTGGAAAAAAATAGTGGAGTGGATACCAATCCTGATTCTGTAAATAAAGATCCTTATGGAGCTGGTTGGTTGATTAAAATTACAATGAGCAATCCATCGGAAGTAGACAGTTTGCTTGACGCTGCAGCTTATCGCGCACTGATTGGTCAATAATTTATTTCAATGAACAGAAGACCAAATCTTCCAACGATTATTTGGGCGCTGATCATTCTGATATTATGCGGAACTCCTGGAAAGGATATTCCGCATATTTCTTTTTTGGAGCTTTTGAGTTTTGACAAATTCGTTCACGCAGGAATATTTTTTGTTTTGGTGATGTTAGCGATTCGCGGATTTCGATTGCAGAAAAAATATTTGGTTCTAAAAAAAGACGCGGCTTTCATTGCAGTAGGATTGTCGATTGCTTATGGAGGCATCCTTGAAATTCTACAAGGAACAATCTTCGAAGGCAGAAGTGCTGATATTTATGATTTTGTTGCAAATAGTTTCGGATGTTTTATTGCACTTTTGCTTTATACGAAAATTTCAAAATGGTTTCCAAAAATTAATTTTCCACTGAATGTTTGATCAAAAAAATAGAGTGTGGCAATGCAAATCGTTTTCGGATTTGAGCGCATTGGAATTGCATCGTTTGCTTTCACTTCGTGCCGCTGTTTTTGTAGTGGAACAGAATTGTCCTTATCTCGATCCGGATTCGAAAGATGAGCATGCATTTCATGTGATGGCTTGGGATGGAATTGAAATGGTTGCGTGTGCAAGAATTTTGCCAGCAGGGATTTCTTACGATGAGGTTTCCATTGGCAGAGTTGCCACTTCTGCATCAGTAAGGGGAAGTGGTGTTGGGAAAATGCTGATGACCAAAACGATGGAATTTATTCAAAACCTATTTGGAAATGTTCCAGTAAAAATTTCGGCACAATCGTATTTGCAAAAGTATTATGAAGGATATGGATTTTTGAGAACAGAGAAAAAGGAATATTTGGAGGATGACATTCCACACTTGGAAATGATTTATTATTCGAAGTAGAATAATTAATTAGCGATTCTGAAAAAGAATCCAATTCCAAAATTATTTCCCGGGCCGTCTAATTTAAAATCCGTTTTGTTTCCGTGATTATCAGTGACGATACCTTTTTTGTACAAGTAGTTGGAATGCCTATACCAGAAATTCATTCCCAAATGGCCGTCTGTTTTAAAAAGCCAACGAAGATTTATTCCCCAATTAAAAACGGTTCCACTTGCAATTGCCTTGCCGCCATTTGCGTTGTTTACGATATAGGAGAAATGCGAATAGCCATAACCCATACTTCCAAATAAATCCAATTTGTTTAATTGGAATGGCGCATGAATATTTATGGTCGGAATAAAATCAATTCCATTAACCTGTTGATTGCTGGCACTATCTCCATTGATGTAATGCGCGTAATTGCCATTGATGGAAGCGCCGAGCCAAGGTAAAATCCCATATTCAAAACCGAATGGGATTTCAAATGCTCCGCTTGTATCTCTGTTGCCAATAGAATTGTTGGTTAAATCCGTAAAACGATAATGTTGAATTCCAATTCCAAAACCGGCATCAACGAATTTGGTTCCCTTTCCGAATGCCTGTGCAAATGAAGGAGAACTGATGAAAATAAAAAGTCCTGCAAGGAGAAATAATTTTTTCATGATTTCATTTTGTAAAAATTAAACAATCATTCCTGCACCCATTGTTTCATTGGTCGCTTCATCAATCAAAATCAATGAACCAGTAAAACGATTGGTTCTGTATTCATCGAAGAACAAAGGAACGGTGGTGCGAATTTTAATTCTGCCAATATCATTCATCTGAAGTGTTTTGTCATCTTCGATGCGATGAAGCGTATTGATATCCATTTTATAAGCTACTTCTTTCACCATGCAGCGTGCATCGCGTGAAGTGTGTTTCAGCATGTATTTTCCACCCACTTGCAATGGTCTTGCGTTGAACCAGCAAATCATCAAGTCAATATCCTGAGAAATTTGCGGCTGATTATTTTCACGAACGATCATGTCGCCGCGTGAAATATCAATTTCATCTTCCAATGTAATGGTCACACTCATTGGTGAAAATGCTTCTTCCAATTCACCGCCGAATGTGTCAATGGATTTTATTTTTGTTGAAAAACCGCTTGGCAACACCACCACTTTATCTCCCTTTTGAAAAACACCACCAGCAACTCTTCCTGCAAATCCGCGATAGTCGTGATACTCATTGCTCATTGGGCGAATGACATACTGAACAGGAAATCTGCAATCAATGTGATTGTGATCGGAAGCGATGTGAATGTTTTCGAGTTGGTATAACAAGGTTGGTCCTTCATACCAATCCATGTTTTTAGAACGGTCAACAACATTATCTCCATTGAGTGCGGAAATCGGAATGAAGTTGATATCGATGGAATCCAATTTGGATGCGAATGCTTCGAAATCTTTTTTGATACTTTCGAAAACTTCCTGTTTGTATTCCACCAGATCCATTTTATTGATGCAAACAACGATGTGCGGAATTTTCAGAAGAGAAGCGATGAATGCATGACGCATGGTTTGTTCGATCACACCTTTTCTTGCATCAATCAAAACAATTGCGAGGTTTGCTGTTGACGCGCCAGTTACCATGTTGCGCGTGTATTGAATATGTCCAGGCGTATCTGCGATGATGAATTTTCTTTTCGGTGTCGCGAAATATCTGTACGCAACATCAATGGTAATTCCCTGTTCACGTTCTGCGCGAAGCCCATCGGTGAGTAAAGCAAGATTCACATATTCTTCACCACGTTGTTCACTCGAAGCTTTCACCGCTTCATACTGATCTTCGAAAATGGATTTGCTGTCGTACAATAATCTTCCGATGAGCGTACTTTTTCCATCATCAACAGAACCCGCTGTTGTGAATCTTAAAAGGTCCATTTCGAGATACCCGGATGTTTGATCGTTGATGTTTGATGTTTGATGTTCAGGCATTGGAGATTTTTTTATTTTCTGATATAATTTGTATTTTTTTCAATCCAACATCAACTATCAAAAATCAAACATATTTTATATCCTGATTGTTGATGTTTGATGTTCATGCATTGGAATATTTTTTATTTTCTAAACTTTTGCTGGTGGCTGTAAAAATTGCCGTGAGTTCATTTGCTTCCTTTAACAAGAATTTTCTTTCTGTTGACTCTCCAAAATCGCATTCTTCACACATTTCAAGAAAGAAAACACTTTCATCCGCTTCTTCTTCTACCACTCCGATTTTATGTAAAAATTCAGGAGATGTTTTTGCGCGACAAGCGGCACGATAATTTGCACCAACAGAAGTTCCGCAACGAGTCAATTGATCACCAATTGTCCATCCCTTCCTATTATGAGGTAGCGAATCGCAAAAATTAATTATTCGAATTGCAAATTGCTTTGTTCGAGCCTTTAATTCATTCTGATTCATAATTTATATTTTTCAATTGAATGTCAAAAGCATTTTTATTTCAATTAAACATCAACTATCAAACATCAAAAATCCATTGCACTAAAAGTATCCTGCTTTCTTCCGGTCTTCCATTGCTGCTTCCGATCGTTTATCATCTGCACGAGTTCCGCGTTCTGTTGTGCGTGATGCTGCAACTTCCTGCACAACTTCTTCCAAGGTGGATGCTGTTGATTCCACAGCACCTGTACAAGTGATGTCGCCAATTGTGCGGAAGCGAATGATTTTTTCCTCTACTATTTCTGTTGGCTTTTTTACCATGAAATCGAAATCGGCAAGCCATTGTCCATCGCGTTGGAAAACTTTTCGCTTGTGTGAGAAATAAATTTTAGGAAGAGGAATGTTTTCAGCCAAAATATATTGCCACACATCCATTTCTGTCCAATTAGAAATCGGGAATGCACGGAAATGTTCTCCCATATTTTTTTTCCCATTGAACAAATTCCATAATTCTGGTCTTTGGTTTTTTGGATCCCATTGACCAAATTCATCACGGTGTGAAAAGAAACGTTCTTTTGCTCTGGCTTTTTCCTCATCACGTCGAGCGCCACCGATTGCACAATCTGTTTTTAATTCTTCGATTGCATCAAGAAGTGTGACAGTTTGTAAAACATTTCTGCTGGCATGAATTCCTTTTTCTTCAACAGCTCTTCCTTTATCAATGGAATCCTGGACATATTTTACAATGACAGTGGCATTAATTTCATTCGCCCACCAATCACGGTATTCGATTGTTTCAGGAAAATTGTGGCCCGTGTCGATGTGTAATAATGGGAAAGGAATTTTTGCAGGCCAGAAAGCTTTTCTTGCAAGATGACTTACAATGATGGAATCTTTTCCGCCTGAAAAAAGCAATACAGGTTTTTCAAATTGCGCCGCCACTTCCCGTAAAATGAAAATGGATTCGCTTTCGAGTTCCTGTAAATGTTTGAGTGTGTAGTTTTTCATTGCTGTTTATAATATTATTCAAATCGAATCTGACGGCTAACAAAACTGACCAACGCCAGAACACTGTCATCCTCATTTTGCAAATTTGTTTTTAATTCCAAATCAGGAGAAAGCGGTGCTTCAAAAGGCGCATTCACTCCTGTGAAATCTTTTATTTCCCCTTTACGCGCTTTCGCGTATAAACCTTTTACATCACGCTCTTCACAAGTTGCCAACGGAGCGTTAATGTAAATTTCAAAAAAATCTTTTTCTCCGATAATGTTTTTTGCAAGCGAACGAAGTTCATTTGTAGGACTAACAAAACTGCAAATTGTAATCACACCGGCATCCAAGAACAATTTCGCAACTTCAGAAATGCGTCGAATGTTTTCTGTGCGATCGCTTTCAGAAAAAGCGAGGTTGTTGTTAATTCCTGCACGAACATTATCGCCATCCAGAACATAAACAAGTTTTCCCTGCGCATGGAGCGCGCGTTGTAATCCTGCCGCAAGTGTAGATTTTCCAGAACCGGAAAGACCAGTCAGCCAAAAAACTTTTGCATTTTGTTCAAGTAAACGTTCGCGATCTTCCCGTTGAACAAGTCGGTCGAAGATGGTGTGTATGTTTTGCGGTTCGGTCATTTTTTAAAAAGAAAAGGTCTTAACAGTTTTACCTGGAAAGACCTATGAATTGTCGTTACAAACGAGATCAGCCTTTCCCTTACTTCATCACATACACATCCAGCAACAATTCTTGCAGCTGTATCTGGTTATCGAAATATGGAGATTGTTATTCATAGGCTATAGGGGACGCAAATATAGGGCGTAATTGGCTTTCTGTCCAAATTTGATTTGCATTGGATTCGAGGTCTTTTTACTGTGGGTTGAGGCGCTTTCTGTACATTTGTCTTCTATTGATAAATAGCTTGAAAACCAACTACGATTTTATGAAATCTCCTATCATCGACCAAGTCGGTGTTGAGGAGCGTGTAGCCCGATTCAATACACGAAGCATCAAGAAGGAATCAAAAGTGCAAGGTTTGAAAATTGCGATCAACATGATCGATTTGACAACCCTTGAAGGAAAAGATACTGTAGGAAAAGTTCGGCAACTTTGTTACAAGGCCCAACATCTTCACGTTGATATTCCTGGAATTCCTACTGCTGCCGCGGTTTGTGTTTATCCAACTTTTGTAAAACTTGCTAAACAGGAATTGGGAAATTCAGGAGTGAAAGTTGCTTCTGTTGCAACTGCATTTCCTTCCGGACAATCGACATTGGCAGTAAAAATTGCTGACACAAAATTTGCAGTTGATAGTGGGGCTGATGAAGTGGATATGGTTATTTCCAGAGGTGAATTTCTCAGCGGCAATTACAATTTTGTGTTTGATGAAATTGCAGAAATTAAATCAGCTTGTGGCAATGCGCGATTGAAAGTCATTCTAGAAACAGGAGAATTGGCAACGCTCGATAATGTTCGTCGTGCAAGTGAAATAGCCATGCGCGCTGGAGCTGATTTCATAAAAACATCTACTGGTAAAATTCAACCTGCAGCAACACAACCTGTCACACTCGTAATGCTCGAAGCCATTCGTGATTATTATTACGAGACAGGAATCAAAATTGGAATGAAGCCTGCTGGTGGAATTTCCACTGCGAAAGTTGCCTTGCAATATTTGGTAATGGTTCGCGAAACACTTGGGAATGATTGGTTGAACAATCAGTATTTCCGTTTCGGAGCAAGTAGTTTGGCTAATGATATTTTAATGCAACTTGCAAAAGAAGCAAGTGGTGTTTACCAAGGAGGAGATTATTTTTCAAAAGACTAGCCGAAGATTTTCTCTGCGTCTCTGCGGCAATAATAAATTATTACAATGAGTACAAAAACAAAAACCACAAACAAACCAAAACTCGATTTCACTTCGGGTTGGGGTTACACGCCTTCTCCAGAAAGCACGGATCATATCAAATTGGAAAAGCGTTACGATCATTTTATCAATGGACAATTTGTAAAACCTGCAGGTGGAAAATATTTTCCAACAATAAATCCCGCAACGGAAAAACAAATTTCTGAAGTTGCCTTGGGTGACGCACGTGACATTGATAAAGCTGTCAAAGCAGCGCGTAATGCTTATGAAAAGGTGTGGAAGAATATGCCAGGAGCAGAACGTGGAAAATATTTGTATCGCATTGCAAGAATCATTCAAGAGCGTGCGCGTGAATTGTCAGTGATTGAAACACTGGATGGCGGAAAATCCATTCGCGAATCGCGTGATATTGATATTCCATTGGCTGCGGCACATTTTTTCTATTATGCAGGATGGGCCGATAAATTGGAATATGCTTTTCCCAATAGAAAAGTGGAATCAGTTGGTGTGGCCGGACAAATCATTCCTTGGAATTTTCCCTTGTTGATGGCTGCATGGAAAATTGCTCCAGCGCTTGCTTGTGGAAATACGGTTGTATTGAAACCTGCAGAAACCACTCCACTTACTGCAATGAAACTCGCGGAAATTTTCCGTGATGCAGGATTGCCGCCAGGTGTTGTGAATATTGTAAATGGTGATGGAATTGCTGGCGCTGCATTGGTAAATCATCCTGGAATTGATAAAGTTGCTTTTACAGGATCCACTGATGTCGGAAAAATTATTCAGAAAGCGATTGCAGGAACAAATAAAAAAGCGACGCTCGAATTGGGTGGAAAAGCGGCGAATATTATTTTTGAAGATGCAGCGATTGATCAGGCAGTAGAAGGAATCATCAATGGGATTTTCTTTAATCAAGGCCATGTGTGTTGCGCAGGTTCGCGTTTGTTTGTGCAAGAAGGTATTGCTGATTTGGTCATTCGCAAATTGAAAGATCGAATGCAGACTTTGATTGTTGGTGATCCGATGGATAAGAACACGGACATCGGTGCAATCAATTCAAAAGAACAAATGAATAAGATTAATGAATATTTAAAAATTGGCGTAGCTGAAGGAGCTGAAATGTGGCAGAGCAATTGTCAAATTCCGAAGACTGGATATTATTGCCGACCAACAATTTTTCTACACGCTTCACAGTCACACAGAATTGTTCAAGAAGAAATTTTCGGACCAGTTTTAGCAATACAAACTTTCAGAACTGTTGATGAAGTTGTAGAAAAAGCCAATAATACACCATTCGGATTATCAGCGGGTGTGTGGACAGACAAAGGCTCGAAAATTTTCAACCTCACCACTAAATTGCGTGCTGGAGTAATCTGGGCCAACACCTACAATAAATTCGATCCAACTTCTCCATTTGGCGGCTACAAAGAAAGTGGCTTCGGAAGAGAAGGCGGTCTTCATGGATTAATGCCTTATGTCAATTTAAAATAAACCTTCGTGCCTTTGTGCTTTCGTGGTAAAAAAATAATTTCATATGTCAAGAATAGAAATATTAAAAACCTACAAACTCTACATCGGTGGACAGTTTCCACGTACGGAGTCGGGCCGCTATTATCCATTATTGGATAAAAAGAAAAATGTTATTGCTGATGTTTGTCTTGGGTCAAGAAAAGATTTTCGCAATGCGGTTGTTTCTGCTCGTGGAGCATTCAATTCTTGGGGTGGAAGAACTGCTTATAATCGTTCGCAGATTTTATATCGCATCGCAGAGATGTTGGAAAAAAGAAAATCGGAATTCATTGAAGAAATTATTTTGCAAGGCGGAAATAAAGCTGATGCGAAAAAGGAAGTTGAACTTTCGATTGATCGTTTGGTTTATTACGCAGGATGGTGTGATAAATTTCAACAGATTTTTTCCAGCGTAAATCCTGTTGCCTCATCGCATTTTAATTTTTCTGTTCCTGAACCTACAGGAGTTGTGGCAATTGTTGCACCTCAAGATTCTTCCTTGATAGGATTAGTTTCTCTTATCGCACCGATCATTGCTGGAGGAAATGTTTGTATTGCTTTGGCTTCAGAAAAAATGCCATTGTGTTCCATCACTTTCGGTGAAGTTCTTGCAACGTCTGATGTGCCAGCTGGAGTTGTAAATATCATTACGGGAAAAACTTCCGAATTGATTTCCCACATGAGTTCACATAAGGATGTGAATGCTCTTGTTTACGGAGGAAAAGATCAAAAAGAAATTAAATTGGTAAAAGAAAATGCAACATTGAATGTGAAACGCGTTTTTGTTTATCAGAACAATTGGAATAAAACGGAATCACAAAATCCGTATTTCATTTTTGATACACAGGAAATAAAAACAACTTGGCATCCAATTGAAAACATTGGTGTTGGTGGCGCAAAATATTGAAAAGTGGCAAGTGACAGGTGACAAGTGATAAAATCTGAAAACGAAAATTGATTCAATAAAAAAACATGAAAAAGGGAACATTTGCCACTTGTCACTTGCCACTTGTCACTTGTCACTTGCCACTTGCCACACTTGAATTATGAAAGAATTACTTCAACTTACAATCAGCGCATCAATAGAAGCAGGAAAAGCAATTCTCAATGTTTATAAACTTGCTGCGATTGAAGTAGAATATAAAGACGACAGCACACCCCTTACGCATGCTGATCGCGCATCAAATGATATTATTGACAAATACCTTTCCACCACAAATATTCCCATGCTGAGCGAAGAAGATTCTCGCACGCATGATTTCTCTACAAGAAAAACTTGGGACAAATGTTGGATTGTTGATCCACTAGATGGAACAAAAGAATTCATCAAACGCAATGGGGAATTCACTGTGAATATTGCTCTAGCAGAAAAAGGCCATCCTATTTTGGGCGTAATTTATACACCTGTTCAAGATGTTTTGCACTTCGCAGCGGAAGGAATCGGATCATTTCGTATTGACAAAGCTTCCGAAATAAAATCTCCTGAAGATTTTTTTGCATTGGCAAAACAATTACCGCTACAACTACCTCCTGCCACTTTCACGATTGTCGGTTCTCGCTCACATGCATCACCTGAAACAGATGCGTTTGTTGAAGAGCAACGTAAGAAATTCAGTGAAGTGGATTTTGTGGCTGCAGGAAGTTCATTAAAATTTTGTCTTATTGCGGAAGGTAAAGCACATGTATATCCGCGTTTCGCCCCAACAATGGAATGGGATACTGCTGCTGGACAAGTCATCGTTGAGCAGGCGGGAGGAACGTTTGTTGAATGGCCTTCTCAAAAAGCATTTGTATACAACCGTGAGGAATTGAGAAATAATTGGTTTCTGGTAGAGGCAAAAAAATCTAAGTAAATTCGTTATCTAATATAAATTGATCATGTCAAAAGTCGCATTGATTACTGGAATTACCGGACAAGATGGAGCTTATCTTGCAGAATTGTTGCTCGACAAAGGCTACGTCGTTCATGGTGTGAAACGTCGCAGTTCACTTTTTAATACGCAGCGTATTGATCATCTTTATCATGACCAACATGAAAAAGGTCGTCCATTTTTTTTACATCACGGCGATTTGACAGATTCAACAAATCTCATTCGCATTGTGCAGGAAGTAAAGCCTGATGAAATTTATAATTTGGCGGCCATGTCGCATGTAAAAGTTTCTTTTGATACGCCAGAGTATACAGCGAATGCAGATGGACTTGGCGCATTACGTTTGCTTGAGGCAATTCGTATTCTTGGAACAGAAAAGAAAACCAAATTCTATCAAGCCTCCACTTCTGAATTATTCGGATTGGTACAAGAAGTTCCACAAAAGGAAACAACTCCTTTTTATCCGAGAAGTCCTTATGGTGTTGCGAAATTATATGCCTTCTGGATTGTGAAAAATTATCGGGAAGCTTATGGAATGTTTGCTTGTAATGGAATTTTATTCAATCACGAAAGTCCAATTCGTGGAGAAACATTTGTCACAAGAAAAATTACACGTGCTGCTGCAAGAATAAAATTGGGATTGCAAGAAAATCTTTACTTGGGAAATCTCGATGCAGAACGCGATTGGGGTCATGCGAAAGATTATGTGGAAGGAATGTGGAGAATGTTGCAGCAAGATGTTCCAGATGATTTTGTTTTGGCAACCGGCAAAAAAATAGCAGTTCGAACTTTTGTAGAATGGGCTTTTCGTGAAGTAGGAATTACATTGGAATGGCAGGGAAAAGGAATTGATGAGAAAGGAATAGACAAAGCAACTGGAAAAATAATGGTGCAAGTGGACAAGGAATATTTCCGTCCAGCAGAAGTTGATTTATTGGTTGGCGATGCATCAAAGGCAAAAAGAATTCTTGGATGGGAACCAACGCACACTGTGGAAGAACTCGTGAAGGAAATGGTTGCTTCTGACTTGAAAATATTCCAACGTGATAAATATCTTATTGAAGGAGGACATTCTGTAAATAAATTTCATGAGTAATAATTTTGAATTCTAAATTCTAAATTTTGAATTGCCTTTTTTTTATTCAAATTCATAACTCAAAATTCAAAATTATTTTTTAAATGGAAATCTCTTCAAAAATATACATTGCAGGTCACCGTGGAATGGCGGGTTCAGCCATCATTAGAAATCTTGCGAAAAGAGGTTTCAAGAATATCATTACGCGCACTTCTGAAGAATTGGATTTAAGAAATCAGAAAGCAGTTTCGGATTTCTTTGCGAACGAAAAACCGGATTATGTTTTTCTGTGTGCAGCGAAAGTGGGAGGGATTCACGCCAACAATACCTATCGAGGCGAATTTCTTTATGACAATCTGATGATTCAGACGAATGTCATTCATTCCTCCTATGAAAACAAGGTTCAGAAATTATTGTTTCTCGGTTCGACCTGCATTTATCCGAAACATGCACCGCAGCCATTGAAGGAAGAATATCTTTTAACAGGAACGCTTGAACCAACAAATGAACCTTATGCAATTGCGAAAATTACAGGAATCAAAATGTGTGACGCCTATCGCGCACAATACGGATGCAATTTTGTTTCTGTCATGCCAACAAATTTGTATGGGCCGCATGATAATTACGATCTGAAAAATTCACACGTACTTCCAGCCTTGTTACGCAAAATTCACAATGCAAAAGCAAGTAATTCGGAATTTGTAGAAGTATGGGGGACAGGAAAACCATTACGCGAATTTTGTCATGTTGATGACATGGCTGATGCTTGCGTGTTCGTGATGTTGAATATTGATGACCCAGGATTCACGAATATTGGAACTGGTGTGGATATCAGTATTGGTGATCTAGCCTTGTTGATCAAAAAAATTGTTGGATTTAAAGGAGAGTTGCGTTTCAATACAACACATCCCGATGGAACTCCAAGGAAATTGTCTGATGTTACCAAAATTCATTATCTCGGTTGGCGCCATAGGATTTCACTGGAAGTGGGAATTCAAAGTGTTTATAATGAAGTGAGACCATTTTTTGATGAAGAACTTTCCGGTCATCATGTTTTGCGCGAAGTTTAATTTCTCGATGTGAAAACAATACTGCGACATTTCTGTAAAATCCATATGAATTTGTATGCAACATTATTTGTTGTATTCATTTTCATTTCTGTTTTCATGAAAGCTCAGCAATCCAATGTTCCCTTGAATTACCAATGGATTCAGGAGAGTGAAGCTCAGATGGTAAAAGGAAGAGGATTTCCTTTGTCGGCGAGCCTGATGAAATATGAGGCCGATTCGCAATTGATTTGGGCATTACGGCTCATGAGTGATTCTGGAAAACAAAATGTAAATGCATCTTTCCCATTGCATTCTTCCATGCGCCCTTGGATTGAACAAGGCCATCCAATCAGGAAAAATATTTTGTTGTTGAATTCCACGAATGAACATGAAATATTTTCTTATCAAGATCGTTTTCCAATTGATTTCTTGAATTATCATTCCAAATCAAGTACACTTCAATTGGAACGTAAGCCGCAAAATCAAGAACCTGTTTTCAGAATTTATCTTGATCCCTTGCTGAATGTTGAATACATGAAAGTTTTAAAAGATGAACATGATGCAACAAGTGGAATGTATTTTTTTAATACGCGTGGAGTGACAGCACACGGTGATATCGGATCGAAAATTTCTTTTGAAACAACTTTTTATGAGAATCAGGCTGTTGTTCCTCGGTACCTGAAGGATTTTGCAAATGCCACTTTGGTCATGCCAGGGCAGGGTAGGTGGAAAGCATATAAAGTCACAGGGTATGATTATGCGATGTCCTCTGGATATCTTTCCTATTCTCCGAGTTCGTTTTTCAATATGCAAATTGGCAGTGGAAAACATTTTGTTGGAGATGGCTATCGCTCACTTCTACTTTCAGATAATAGTTTCTCTTATCCATTCGCAAGATTGACGGGATGGTTCGGCCCCAATAAAATGTTTCAGTATTCAACGATATATGCTTCGTTGATGAATCTTGTTACGAATACAATTATTCCTTCTGGAACAGAAAGATTGTATCAGAAAAAAGCGGCTTCATTTACTCAACTGAGTGCAAACATCGGTCGCACAGCAGAAATTTCACTTTTTCAAGGATTGATTTGGTCTGCCGCTGATGAACGAAACAAACAATGCATTACGTTGGCGTATTTGAATCCAGTTATGTTTACTTCCCTTCCGTTTTTCGGATTGAATGAAAAACACAATTATTTATTGGGCGCAACATTTCGATGGGATCTTTTCAAAACACTTCGTTTGTACGGTCAACTTGTTGCTGATGATTTTGGCGCAAAAGGAGCTGTATCGAATAAAAATGGATTTCAATTGGGTGTGAAATATTACAACGCATTCAATGTAAAACATCTTCATTTACAATTGGAATATAATCGCGTGAATCCATACACCTATGCTGCGCGTGATTCTGCCCAGGCTTACACACATTACAATCAAACACTCGCTCATCCGCTAGGTGCAAATTTTTCGGAATTGACCGGATCGCTTCAATATAAATACGGAGATTTTTATGTTCATGTTCGAATTTCTTCCGCTATGATAGGAGCAGATACAGCAGGAAATAATTTTGGACAAAATGTTTTTTTGTCTGACGCAAACGCCTATTTCACCAATGTAGGTGGAACAAATAAAATAGGACAGGGCCAAAAAACAACGCTTAATTATTTTGATGCTTCGGTTGGTTATATGATCAGCTATGCTTCCAACCTCAATGTTGCCATTGGTTTTACCAACAGAAATGTGGATGCCGGTGGCACTCGAGCATCAACGCAGTTTGTTTATCTGGCACTTAGAACATCTTTGACCAATACGTATTTCGATTTTTTCAGGAAATAAAACAGGGGGAAAAACCCACAAATTATAGGTTAATATATATCTTTGGACGACAAGGCAGCTTATTTTAAAGACTAAGAAAAATGCCACACCTCATTTTTACACTTCTTACTTCCTTTATCGTGGTTTTGTTGGCCACGCCTTCTCTCATAAAAGTTGCATTTCTCAAGCGCCTTTTTGATGAGCCAGGCGATGCACGTAAACTTCACAAACGTGTTGTTCCAACCATTGGTGGAATTATCATTTTTGCAGCAACACTTTTTGCATTTGCACTTTGGTTTCCCTACCAACAACCCGATTTAGATTTGCTAAAAGAATGGATTCAAGAATTTCAATTCATTGTTGCTTGTATGCTCATTTTATTTTTCGTTGGGATAAAAGATGATATTATTGGAACGGCACCGATTAAAAAACTGGCAGCACACATTCTCGTTGGAATGATTCTCGTATTGATGGCTGAAATGCGAATCAGAGGCATGCATGGATTATTCAGTGTTAATGATATTCCTTTGTGGGCAAGTATTTTTCTTTCCATTTTCACTTACATCGTTACGGTTAATGCCTATAATCTCATTGATGGTGTTGATGGCCTTGCGGCAGGTGTTGGATTAATTGGCGGACTTGCATTTGGAATTTTGTTTTTTCTTGCAAGCAATATTTTTATGGGAATGTTGGCATTTTCATTGGCAGGATCACTTGCAGCATTTTTAATTTTTAATTTTTCTCCTGCAAAAATATTCATGGGCGATTCTGGTTCTATGTTGATTGGCTTGATCATGGCTGTTCTTGCAATTAAATTTGTGGAAACAATTCCGCCGGAGAATTCTACGTTTTTTGTTTCAAAATTATTTACTCCTGTTGTTGCCATGTCAATTGTTGCTTATGCTTTGACAGATACACTTCGAATTTTTATTTGGCGCGCTGTGCGTGGTGTTTCTCCATTTTCTGCCGATAGAAATCACCTGCATCATTTGCTCATCGACAGCGGAATGAGTCAGGGGAAAACTGTTATTTGTATTTACATCGCGAATATTGCTGTAATTGGTGTGGCGGTGGCAACAGCAATTTATTCAGTTACCATTTCCTTTCTCATCACTGCTGGATTCGTGATTTTACTCGCGACGATTCCTTGGTTGATGAAACGTTTGCATACGAAAAAGAAAAATTCGGCAAATAAAACTCGGCATCTCAATCCCATGGAAGCTGCATGATGATTCGGAGGTTGGAGTTCAGCGGAATGCGATTGAAAGCGAAGAATATTTCTCTTCTGATTTTATTTTTTATTTCTCAAAATATTTTCTCACAACACACACGACCACTTTCTGGAACGGTATTGGAAACAGAATTTTATTGCAATAATTCTGATGTGCATTCATCCGTGAAACCCATGTTGGATGATTTCCTGACTGAACGGAAAATTTATGGAAATGACTCTGCAGTAAAAGCATCGGTCCATTATTTGGGAGGCGCTTGGAATACCTATGGGAATGGTTCGGATGCTGTTTATCATAAAATGGTTTTCAAGGTCAATCCGATTTATGATTTCAGTGTTGGACAGGATTTCGCAGGAAAGCGATTACTCTATTCAACGACAATTGGAACGATTCTGTCAGCCAGTTACAAGGGAAAGATTGGAATTGAATTGCGAGGCGCAGCAGGAAATTCTACACTTCCGAATTATTTGGATTCTATTGCAAGAAAAACTGGAATGATGCCGAGTTGGGGCGATCGCGCTTATGCAAATGGGAATGCAAATTATTCTTTCCAACATTTTTCTGGAAATGTAATTTGGCGCCCTTCTAAAATTTTCAATTTACAAGTTGGTCGCGATAAACATTTTTGGGGTGATGGTTACCGTTCACTTTTTCTTTCTGATGTGAGTGCTGCAATGCCTTACATCAAACAGACTACTACCATTTGGAAATTGCAATACGTTTCGCTTTTTACGGCGATGACGGATGTTTCCCATTCGAACGGATCAGCAAAAGATTTTAGAAATAAATTCGGAACGTTTCATTACATCAGTTTCAACGCGGCGAAATGGTTGAACATTGGTGTATTCGAATCTGTTATTTGGCAAGGAAATGATCCGAGTCGTCAGAGGGGCTTTGATCCGAATTATTTGAATCCGATTATTTTTTTCCGTCCTGTTGAATATAGTTTAGGTTCATCTGATAATTCGATGTTGGGAATGGCGTTCAAAATAAGATTGAATGCCAACAATCAGATTTACGCTCAACTTTTATTGGATGAATTTTATCTCAAGGAAATTCGCGCACGAAATGGATGGTGGGCGAATAAACAAGCTTACCAAATTGGTTACAAATGTTTCAATGTAGGCGATGTAAAAAATTTATTTCTGCAAACCGAATTGAATATTGTTCGACCCTACACCTATACACATGGAAGTGTGCAACAGAATTATTCCAATGCAGGAATGGCACTCGCACACCCTCTCGGCGCAAACTTTTCGGAGTTGATTGGAATTGTTTCTTATTCTAAAAAACAATTTACAGTGACAGGAAAAATCATCGATTCACATTATGGTTTGGATACTGCCGGAACAGATTATGGCCAGAATATTTTTATCTCCTACATGAATCGTTCTCCTGTTGATCCACTCAAGCCAACGCAGAAAGATTATAATCATAGAATGTTTGATGGCGTTTCAACGAATATGTTTTATGTGGAATTAAAAGCATCGTATGCATTTGCAACAGCCTTTCCGCTTCGAGTTGAATTGTTGGCTGCAACAAGAAGAGAACACAACGCCTTGATGACAAAAAATTCAGCGTACGTTCAAATCGGATTTACTCTTCCACTCTGGAGAACTTATCGGGATTATTAAGTATTGCCTATTTTTCATTGATAATTGTCAATAAAAATCACCTCAAATACTTTTTCTCCTCGCTCATCCCCCGCCCCTCGTCCCCCGTCCCTCTATTTTCAACCCTAATCTAAATTTTTCAAAGCATCTCGTTGGCAAGCTCGAAAGTCGTAAATTCGCATTCTTTCCAATACAAAATCGTGATTTCCGCCGAAACACAAACCATAGTTAAACCAGCCAGAATAATGAGCAAAATGGCCGACTATTCGCAGTTTATTAAACTTCGATTGGCTTCGCTTGTTGTATTTTCTGCTGTCATCGGTTATTTCATCGGCGTTCATATGTTGGATCAAAATGCAAATTGGATTCAACTCACGGCATTAATTCTCGGAGGCTTTTTAGTAACAGGATCCTCAAATGGTTTTAATCAAATCATTGAACGTGATCTTGACAAATTGATGACGCGCACGCAAAATCGTCCGCTTCCTACAGGAAGAATGACATTGACAGAAGCGTGGATTGTGGCTATTGTGACAGGTGTTTTAGGAATTACAATTCTGTTGGTTTTTACAAATATTCTCAGTGGAATTTTAGGTGCAAGCGCATTGCTGCTTTACACGTTGGTTTATACACCAACAAAAAGAAAAACTCCTTTCGCAACATTTGTGGGCGCATTTCCAGGAGCAATTCCTCCCATGTTAGGTTGTGTTGCTGCATCACAAGGATTCGGTTCAATTGGAATGGTGGCTATTCTTTTATTTGCAATTCAATTCATGTGGCAGTTTCCTCATTTTTGGGCCATCGCTTGGGTTTCGCACGAAGATTATAAAAAAGCAGGATTTCATTTGTTGCCTTCTCCCGGCGGTCGCGATAAAGCAAGCGCTTTTCAGGTTGTGATTTATACAATTGTATTAATTCCAGTAAGCCTTTTCCCATTGTTGTTTCACATGACAGGGTTAATTTCCTCCATCATCATTCTCGCTTGTGGAATAGGATTTTTAATTCAAGCCTTGAAACTTTACAAGGATTGTGAAGTTGCATCAGCACAAAAATTAATGTTTGGCTCATTCATTTATTTGCCAGTAGTTCAACTTGCACTTTTATTCGGATAAATAATATGGAAGCGAATCTTGACATTGATGATTTCATTTTAAGAAAACAGAAAGCACAACGCAATCTGATGTGGCTTGGCACATTAAGCATCATCATGATTTTCGCTGGACTAACAAGTGCTTATGTTGTTCGTCGTGGTGCAGGCGATTGGTTCAGTATTGTTCTTCCACAAGTATTCTGGGTGAGCACTGCCGTAATTATTTTCAGCAGCATTTCCATGAATTTTGCACTTTGGAGTTTTCGCAAGAATAAGATTGTTGCTGGAAAATTATTTCTCGGAACAACCTTGTTCCTTGGTCTTCTTTTTGCGTTTTGCCAATTCCTTGGATGGGGCGAACTAACCCGTAACGGAGTTTATTTGGTTCAATCAAAGGGGCAGACTTCACTTATTTCTGGATCGTTTATTTTCCTTCTGTCAGGTCTGCATTTGGCCCATGTGGTTGGAGGAATTATCGCTTTAATATTCATTTTTATCAAGTCTCTTATGGGACGTTATAGCTCGTCAAATGTTCATGGACTCAGGGTTGCTGCCATTTATTGGCATTTCCTTGACCTTTTGTGGATTTATTTGTTCGTTTTTTTAACGATTTATAAGTAAACTTGCACATCCGCAATAATTCAATTTTTACAAACTCTCCCGCTTTTAAAACCGGGATTAATCAGAACCAAAACTATGTCAGGAGCCGCCTCTGTTGATGTAAAACAAGCCGGTTGGGATGGCGCAAAGTCTCCCTTACGAGCTAGTCACGGAAAACTATTTATGTGGTTTTTCCTTATATCAGACGCCTTAACATTTTCCGGATTTCTAAGCGCATACGGATTTTTCCGTCATCGTTATGCTGGGGAATGGCCTATTCCTTCAACGGTATTTCATCACTTTCCTTTTCTGGAAGGTCATCATCTTCCCTTGTTGTATGTTGGTTTAATGACCTTCATTCTCATTATGAGTTCCGTGACAATGGTTCTTGCCGTTGAAGCTGGGCATCGTAAAAACAAACGCCAAGTTTTGGTTTGGATGTTTGCAACCATCATTGGTGGTTTGATGTTCGTTGGATCACAAGCTTGGGAATGGTCGAACTTTATCAAAGGTTCTGATCAGGGAGCGATTCTTTATCAGAATCAGATGTATCTGTACAAGATAAATCACGAGACGCATAAGCCCGAATTGAATGTTCTCATTTACAAAGGACAAGAAGTTTCTGCTGCTAAAACTGCAATAGTTAAACGAGATGGTCAGGAATTTCATGGTGCGAATCTTCAGCACAATGAATATGGTCACACAGGATTTGCTGATTTCTTTTTCTTCATTACCGGATTTCACGGATTCCACGTATTCTCAGGCGTGTGCATCAACATCACTATTTTCATCATGGTGTTGAATGGCGTAATGGAAAAACGTGGTCATTACGAAATGGTTGAAAAAGTTGGTCTCTATTGGCACTTTGTCGATCTCGTTTGGGTATTTGTATTTACCTTCTTCTACCTTCTCTAAAAAAATTAATAGAAAACTGTTTCCCGCAAAACATTAAATCTATGTCAGAATTCAACGATCCATTTCCGAATTATGAAGTATTGGCGCAACACGATGAAGCGCATGGAAAAATTGCACGCAAAAAGCTATGGAAGGTTTTTTGGTTGTTGCTTATCATTACGCTTGTAGAAGTTATGGTTGGAATCATGGCTCCACAATGGGGACTTAGCCATTTGTTCCTTAAATTCTTCTTCATCGGGTTTACAATCGTAAAAGCATTTTACATCGTTTACACCTTCATGCATCTTGGTGAAGAAGAACGTTGGACAAAATGGATAATCATTGCTCCTTTCACAGGATTCATCCTTTATCTTATTTTCATGATGACTATTGGTGAAGGAAATTATGCAAAGACACGCAGAATTGATAATCCGATCAATACTGAGAATGTGCAGTCTGCACCGGAACATAAATAGACCATGAAAAAGCGTCTCACGCTGATCACTGTACTAATACTGCCGGTTCTTATTTATATTTATTTCGCGCTCGGTGTTCCAAGAACATTCCGAGCGCCTTTTTTTGGCCCACGCCATGCCATTCAGGTAAAGGATAAAAACGGCAATCCGAAAACGGACACAGCCTATTATTCCATTCCTGAGTTTCATTTTAATACAACAGGAACACAGCAGTTCGACAGTAAAACGCTTGATGGGAATTTATACCTCGCATTATTCGTGAATCCCGATTCAATGGCAAGCACCCTTCCGATTTTCGCTGAAGACATTAGACTCAATCGCATGAGTTATAATTTTGCACGGTTTGTTTTTTTCTTTCCTGGTGATTCAAGCGGAAACCCGTTGCCAAACGCACCAAATTTTGCTACAGAAATGAAATTGGGTTTTGATACGGCCTTTACACTTTTTGTTCCCGCACAATCGTTTGACACCTTGCATGACAATCAGTTTTTTATTGCTGATGCAAGCCGCAAGAAAAATCCTTGGCAATCCTGGAGTGACGCTGTGTTGATTGATCGTTTGGGAAGAATTCGCGGATACTACAATATTCGTTATGCTGCAGAGTTGAAAAAAATGAAAGAAGATATTCGTTTTATCAAATTTCGTGATGAGGCAGTGGAGACCTTGGAAAACTCAAAAGTGGAACAGAAAAGAAAATGAAATATTTTGGTTTAGTCGGAATCTTTTTTGTTTTTTTATTTTCCTGTAACAACGAAAATAGTAAGGAAGAAAATTCTTTTACCGGAATAAAACGCTTGGCAAAATATTACCCATTGGATTCTTTAGCTTCAAATGGCGACACACTTTACCATACCATTCCTGAAGTTCAACTTATAGCACAAGACGGAAAACCATTTTCAACAGCGACATTAAAGGGTAAAATTGTTCTCGCAGATTTTTTCTTTGCCAGTTGTCAAGGGATATGTCCAAGAATGACTTCCCAACTCACACGCGTGCAAGCCGCATTTTCGCAAGAGAAAAATTTAAAAATCGTTTCATTTACAGTTGATCCAGAACGCGATTCAGCTAATTCCCTACAACATTACGCTGAACGATTTCATGCAGATACAATCCAATGGAAATTTTTAACGGGTCCAAAAAAAATATTGTACGATCTTGCACGGACTGGATTTTACCTTCCTGTTCAACCAGGAAATGGGAACTCAGAAGATTTTATTCACAGCGATCAACTGATTTTGGTTGACAAAAACTCCAACATTCGTGGTTATTATAGTGGAACAGATTCAACAGCAATTGATAGTTTGATTGTGGATATTAGAACTCTTTTGAAGGAGAAATAAAAAGGTATCGGGTATCAAGTATCAGGTACAAAAAAAGTAATATTGTGTGTTGAATACCAGATACCAGATATTTGATACCCGATACCAAAAACAATACCGATGAGTGAAAAAGCAATATTCAGATTAGTAATGGTGATCTCTGTGGTCGTTGTCGGACTTGTTGTTGTTCTTAATAAAAAGATCCTTCCTGTTCCAGCGGAAATCCCTTCTTTCGTTTATCATTTGCCAATGTTACATGCAATCATTAATGGTACATGTAGTGTTTTGTTGATTTGCTCCTTGATGGCTATTCGTAAAAAGAAAATTGCCATTCACAAAAAGTTAAACATAACAGCTTTCGTTCTCTCTGCACTTTTTATTGTTTCTTACGTAACCTATCATTGGCTTGCAATTGAAACATTGTATGGTGATACCAATCACGATGGAGTGGTAGATGTTGCCGAAAAAGCTGCAGCAGGAATGGCTCGGCCGATTTATTTGGGGATTCTCTCTTCTCATATTCTTCTTGCAATTGTGGTTTTCCCATTGATATTGCTTTCATTTTATCATGGACTCAAAAACAATGTTGCGAAGCATCGTAAACTTACACGTTGGAGTTTTCCAGTTTGGCTTTACGTGACGATTACTGGTGTTGTGGTTTATTTTTTGATATCACCTTATTACCATTTCCCAGCCTAGCACTGATAATTTCCCCTATAGAAGTAGTATCTTTATACAACAATGAAAATTCGTATTTTCTTCACGCTCACAATGCTCACGCTGATGACCATCGCTTCATCAGCACAATGCGCCATGTGCAGAGCGGTGGCGGAAACGGGGAACAAGAACGGCCAAAGTATTGGTGGCGGCTTGAACAATGCAATTCTCTATTTGATGATCGTGCCTTATGTTTTGCTAGTTGTTTTCTTCCGCAAAAAAATATGGACTTTTCTCAAAGAACTTCGTGGACTTTGGAGTTAAATGGATATATTATTTGATTAGTATTCCGAATGTTTTCTAGAGCCTGTTGCATTCGTCAACACACACAAATCATTTCAGAAACTTGTTCTCATTTTCTTTAAGTGCATTTTCAATTTTCTTACGATTGAAGTAAAGAAGAAATACTAAAGTGTTTCTCCTACCTCAAAGGTTGTTTTCACTGAATGCGCCAATTAGAGAACATTGTTCCACCATTGCTATTTCCATTTTTCCTATCTTTGTCGCGGTTCTTTAAAATTCAACTTATTCAGAAAGGCTGAGGGATTGCGCCCTTTGAAGCCTTGGCAACCCTGATTTAGTGACGAGTTTTTAGTTTTTGGTTCGGAGATATTACAATCTACGAACTCCAAACTCCGAACCAAGCACTATCGAAGAAGGTGCCAACTCGTATCCCGTCCCAACAGCATTGTTAGGATTCGGGGAGAAATAAGTCAGAGGTTTGATCTTCAATAAAAATCCCGATCCCTTCTGATATAGCAGATGGGATTTTTTATTTTAGGCATGAACACAACAGAACGTTTTTCAAACCGCGTTGAAAATTACGTGAAGTATCGTCCGACATATCCAAGTGATGTCTTGGTGCGTTTGCGTGATGTTGGAGTACTTGCTGAAAATTCTGTTGTAGCTGATATTGGTTCCGGAACAGGAATTTCTTCAAAATTATTTTTGGAAAACGGATATGATGTTTTTGGTGTAGAGCCGAATACTGAAATGCGTGAAGCGGCAGAAGAATTTCTGAGGAATGAAACTCGTTTTCATAGTGTGAATGGAACTGCGGAAGAAACGAATTTAAAAGACAATTCCATTGACCTTGTTCTTGCTGGACAGGCATTTCATTGGTTTAATGCTGAGAAATCGAAATTGGAATTCCAACGCATTTTGAAACCGAACGGAAATGTTGTGTTGATGTGGAATGATAGAAGAATGGATGCTACAGATTTTTTGAAATCGTATGAAGATCTTCTGAATTATTTTGGAACGGATTATAAAAATGTGAGTCACAAAAATATTGATGAGAAAAATTTCGATTCGTTTTTCGGAATTAAAAAGTGGAATCATTTCAGTGTGGAGAATTTTCAGGATTTCACTTTTGAGGGATTAAAAGGAAGATTATTTTCCTCTTCTTATGTTCCCGCAGAGGATCATCCTGATAGTGCCTTCATGGAATATGTTTTGAAAAAAATATTCATGCGCTACCAAGAGAATGGCTTGGTGCGATTTGAATATGATACGATTGTTTATTACGGAAAATTATAAATTCATTTTAGCCGCCGAGGCGCGGAGACGCAGAGAAAAATATGGCAAATATCAGAGAAGAGTTAGAAAAAAGAATTTTGGTCATTGATGGTGCGATGGGCACGATGATTCAACGCTATAAACTTGCGGAAGCGGATTATCGCGGTGAACGTTTTGCGAATTGGCCCCATGATCTGAAAGGGAATAATGATTTGCTTGTGCTTACACAACCACAAATTATAAAAGACATTCACAAGGAATATTTGTCGGCTGGCGCTGATATCATTGAAACCAATACGTTCAATGCACAAACCATTTCATTGGCAGATTATCACATGGGAAGTCTTGCTTATGAATTGAATTTTGCCGCCGCCAAAGTTGCGAAAGAAGCTGTGAAAGAATTCGGAGGAACTACTCCGAAATTTGTTGCTGGTGCTGTTGGTCCGACAACAAAATTATCTTCCATGTCACCAAACGTAAATGATCCTGGATTTCGATCTGTTACGTTTGATGAGCTGGTGGAAGCATATTCCGAACAAATTGCAGGATTGATTGAAGGTGGTGTTGATTTACTCTTGTTCGAAACGATTACCGATACGCTCAATGCAAAAGCTGCTTTGTTTGCAACACAAAATTATTGTGAGAAAAATAATCTGAAAATCCCCGTAATGATTTCGGGAACGATTACGGATGCAAGTGGAAGAATTTTATCAGGACAAACGACAGAAGCATTTTTAAATTCTGTTTCGCATGTTGATTTGTTGAGCGTGGGATTGAATTGTGCCTTGGGTGCAAAAGAAATGCGTCCTTATCTCGAAGAGCTTTCTGTGAAAGCGCCTTTTTATGTTAGTGCTTATCCTAACGCAGGTTTGCCAAATCAGTTTGGTGAATATGATCAGGATGCGCATGAAATGGGCCATCAGATTGAAGATTTTTTAAAAGCTGGATTTTTGAATATCGTTGGCGGATGTTGCGGAACAACTCCTTCGCACATTGCCAGAATTTCGGAATTGGCAAAGAAAGCAAAACCTAGAAAAAAACCAGTTGCCGATACCATGATGCATTTGAGCGGACTTGAACCCGTAACGCTTCGTCCAGAATCAAATTTCATGAATGTTGGTGAACGAACAAATGTAACGGGGTCGAAAAAATTTCTTCGATTAATTAAGGAAGGAAATTTTGATGAAGCACTTTCCATTGCGAAAGAACAAGTGGAAGGTGGTGCGCAAGTGATTGATGTGAATATGGATGAGGGAATGTTGGACAGTGAAGCGTCCATGACAAAATTCCTGAATCTCATTGCTGCTGAACCGGATATTGCGCGTGTTCCAATCATGATCGATTCTTCCAAATGGACTGTTATTGAAGCGGGATTGAAATGTGTACAAGGAAAAGCAATTGTGAATTCCATTTCGTTGAAAGAAGGCGAAGCGAAATTTATTTATTACGCAAACAAGGTAAAGCAATATGGTGCCGCTGTTATTGTCATGGCTTTTGATGAAGTTGGGCAAGCGGATACTTTGCAACGCAGAAAAGATATTTGCAAACGCGCCTATGATATTCTGATCAACAAAGTTCATTTCCCGCCACAGGATATTATTTTCGATCCCAATATTTTTCCTGTCGCCACGGGAATGGAAGAACATCGTTTGAATGCGCTTGATTTTTTCAATGCTACAAAATGGATCAAGGAAAATCTCCCATTGGCAAAAGTGAGTGGCGGTGTGAGTAATGTTTCTTTTTCTTTTCGTGGAAACGATGTAATGCGTGAAGCAATTCATGGTGCATTTTTATATCATGCCGTAAAGGCCGGAATGGATATGGGAATTGTTAATCCATCTCAGTTGCAAGTGTATGATGATATTCCAAAAGATTTATTGGAATTAGTGGAAGATGTTTTGCTGAACAGAAGAGATGATGCAACGGAACGATTGGTGAATCATGCTGAAACATTAAAAGGTGTTTCGAATGTGAAAACTGAAAAGGATGAAGAGTGGAGAAGAGGAACCGTTGAAGAGCGATTGAGCCATGCTTTGGTAAAGGGAATTGTGGATCATATTGACTCGGATACGGAGGAAGCTAGAGTGAAATTGGGTCGCCCATTGCATGTGATTGAAGGACCATTGATGGCGGGAATGAATATTGTTGGTGATTTGTTCGGAAGTGGAAAAATGTTTTTGCCGCAAGTCGTGAAGAGTGCGCGTGTCATGAAAAAGGCTGTGGCCTATCTTGAACCCTATTTACAGGCTGAAAAGGATGCTAATAAATTAGCTGGAATTGTGGGCAACGGAAGAACGAACGCTGGAAAAATATTAATGGCGACTGTCAAAGGTGATGTGCATGACATTGGGAAAAACATTGTTGGAGTTGTATTAGCATGCAACAATTATGAAATCATCGATTTGGGTGTGATGGTTTCCTGTGAGAAAATTCTTGCAGCGGCTAAAGAACACAATGTGGATGTAATTGGCTTGAGCGGATTGATCACACCTTCCTTGGATGAAATGGTTCATGTCGCAAAAGAAATGGAACGCTTGAATTTCAAAATCCCATTGATGATTGGAGGAGCTACAACTTCCCGTGTTCATACTGCCGTGAAAATCGCGCAGAATTATTCAGGTCCCGTTGTGCATGTGAATGATGCGAGCAAATCCGTTCCTGTTGCAAGCAGTTTGATTTCGGATGAATGGCGCGGGCCTTTTATGGATAATTTGAATATGGAATATGAAAAAGTCCGTGAGCAAAATAGAAATGCCCAAGGACAAAATAAATTCATTCCGTTGACAGATGCACGCAACAATAAATTGGATATAGATTGGGATGCGGCACATTTGGTAAAACCATCTTTTCTCGGAAATAAAGTTTTTACCGATTATTCATTGGAGAAGCTCCTGCCTTATATCGATTGGACACCATTTTTCCATTCTTGGGAAATGAAAGGTTCGTATCCGAAAATTCTGTCTGATGCAATACGTGGTGCTGAGGCGAAAAAATTGTTAGATGATGCTCAAGATATGTTGAAGAAAATTATTGCTGAAAAGTGGTTGCGTGCAAATGCGGTTATCGGTTTTTATCCAGCGAATACCATTAACGATGATGATATTGAAGTTTATGAAAATGATTCGCGGTCAAAAGTAAAAACAGTTTTACATACACTTCGTCAACAAACGCAAAAACCGGCAGGACAACCGAATCTGGCGCTTGCGGATTTCATTTCACCAAAAGGCCAAGCCGATTACATTGGAGGATTTGCAGTTTCTACAGGATTTGGCATTGATGAAAAAGTGGCCGAGTTTGAAAAAAATCACGATGATTATTCTGCGATCATGTTAAAAGCAATTGCAGATCGTCTTGCAGAAGCATTTGCGGAACACATGCATGAAATGGTGCGCAAGGAATATTGGGGTTATGCTAAAGATGAAAAATTGTCGAGCGACCAAATAGTTCGTGAGGAATATGTGGGCATTCGTCCTGCGCAAGGTTATCCTGCATGTCCAGAGCACACGGAAAAACGTTTGCAATTCGATTTGTTCGAAGTTGAAAAGAACACAGGAATTACATTGACAGAAAGTTTTGCAATGATGCCAACAGCTGCTGTGAGTGGTTTGTATTTTTCTCATAAAAATTCACAATATTTTGGTTTGGGAAAAATCTCGAATGATCAAGTTCAGGATTACGCGAAACGAAAAGGGATGAATATTGTAGAAGCGGAAAGATGGTTGGCTCCGAATTTGGGGTACTAACTGAATTCGCCGTAAATTTGTTTGTTCAAATAGCCATAATTTTTCTGCATGAAAAAGTTGCTTTTCATTTTTCTTTCCATTCTCATCACATTTACTGCCTGCAAAAAATATCAGGATGGTCCTTCGTTTACACTTTATCCGAAAAAGTATCGTTTGGCAAGGGGCTGGGTTATTGACAAGGTGTTTGAGAATGGCGTAGATAAAACCACAGAATATAAAAATTTGTATTGTAATTTCTCTTGGTACATTGATAAATTGCAAAATTATATTCTTTCATACACTGCTTATAACACGTTGCCTTATAGTGAAATGGGAACATGGAAATTCAGTAACAATAAAACCCATTTGTTGTTTTCGAACAATGATGTGAATGCACTTCCTACAATTAGTAATGATTGGACTATTTATCGATTGACTGTTAAGGAATTTTGGATTGAAACGACTAATTCATTGGGCGTAAATGTGGAAATGCATTTAACTCATTGATGTTTTTTGTGAATTTCCTACTCGTTTTTCTCAAAAGCATTTCAGCACTTAATGATGAAACAAAAATTATTTCCAACAGTATTTGCTACAGTTGATGTTGTAATAGAACGCAACGGGAAATTGTTGCTTGGAAGAAAACCACATCAACAAAAATTCAGATTCATTGGTGGATTTTCTGATCCTGCTTTTGACAATTCGTATGAAGATGCCGCCAAACGAGAAACAAAAGAGGAAACAGGTTTGATTGTTGAATCTGTAAAATACCTCGGCTCGGCAAGAATTGATGATCCGCGATATCGTGGTACGGAAGACTGCATCATCACCCATTTGTTTTTGGCAATCGCGTGGACCGGAGAGCCTATTGCTGCTGATGATATTGCAGAATTGAAATGGTTTGATCGTTCAGAAATTGGAGAAAAGGATTTTGTGCAAGAGCATCATGTGTTGTTGGATTTGCTCAAGAATGTTAAGCTTGTGTAATGAATTCTCTGAAATTCAAAAATCTTTCCTAGTTTTGTTCTTCATTAAATAAAACATGTCGCATATTTCTAATATGTATTTCAAAAATGTCATGAGCACCAATATTTGGTGTTATGGCAATCGCATGTTTATGCTCGCGCGAATTATTATTCGATAAGTCGAACCCCTTTCCCAAATTATTTCTATTTCTCAATACTCTTCTATCGAAGAGAAAATTCCAATTGTTATGCAATCGTTCACCGATCATATACTCAACAATGCAGGTTCTCTAATCGTTGTTCTCGATAAGGAGAACAAAGCTGAATATGTAAGTTCTTCCTGTACACAAATCCTTGGTTTTGATTCGAAAGAATTAATGGGCGAAGGGTGGTTACAACGCACTAGAAATTCTGAAAGTGAAAGACAACATTTTATTGATAGAGCTGAATTGATTCGCCGGGGAATTTCTTTACCCGCGACGGAAGAGCGTTTGTTGCATACTTCATCCGGTGCAGATCGGTGGATTCTTTGGAATATTTCCAATGTCAATGATGGGAAATTAATTGGCATCGGGTATGATATAACAGAACGCAAGCGTCAACAGAAAGTGTTGGAAGATCGAACGCGTGAATTGCACGAACGCAATAAGGAGATCACCGACAGCATGAATTATGCAAAGCGCATTCAGGAATCTATTTTACCAAATTCTGAATTATTAAAAAAATCATTTTCAGACGGTTTCGTTTTGTATAAGCCAAAAGATATTGTGAGTGGAGATTTTTGGTTTCACCATCAAAAAGAAGATTCGATTTTTCTTTCGCTTGCAGATTGTACTGGCCATGGAGTCCCAGGCGCTCTTATGTCTGTGATTGGACATTCCATTTTCAAGGAAGTTTTCATCAATGGAAATTTGCGTGATCCAGCTGCATTACTGTATGAAATTGACAAGGAACTTTTTGCAACGCTGAACAAAAATCATTCTTCTGATCCATACAAGGATGGAATGGATGTGGCTTTATGTCGATATGATATTTCTTCGGGCATGTTGCATTATGCTGGAGCGCTTCGTCCATTGATATTGGTAAGGAAAGGCATCATTCACGAAATTTCCGCTTGTCGTTATCCAATAGGATTCTATGATCATGCGGATAAACTTTTCACAACGCAACAAATAAAGTTGGAGAAGGATGATGTGTGTTATATTTATTCGGATGGTTATGCTGATCAGTTTGGTGGAGAAAGAAATAAGAAACTAAACAAACCAAGATTCCGTGAATTGTTATTGACAATTCAAGAAATGAAAATGGATGAGCAACACGACTTTCTTGAATACGCGCACAACAATTGGAAACAGCAAGAAGAACAGACCGATGATATTGCGGTGATAGGATTCAAGATTTAGTTTTTTCTTTGGTTGAAGAATTTCAGTGAATTGTTTCAGAAAAATGGGACGAAGAAATTTGTTGTGAAATCATTTTCCGCTTTCAGCATCTTTTTCTTTCGGCATCTTTTGTGACGACTGCTTTTTTTGCGCGCGTGTGATTTTCTCGAAATGGGTTACGCAATAAGAACAAAAATTGTTGAGTAACATTCTATGATCATTGGAAATAAATGATATTTCCTCAATAAGAAATATCCAAATAGGAAACCTTGTTTCACCTGAATTTTTCTTATTTCTTTTTTTTAAACCATGATGCAGAACATGTTTTGAGCATCACGATTTAGGATATTTGTTCACCCCCCAATCAAAATATTTTATTAGAATATAGCTGGGTTTTACAATGCTTAACGAGAGTCATTAATGATTCTGCTAAAGAAAGAAGTGTTGGATTATTTCAAATATTCAGTAGATAAAAATATCTATAGTGTTTTATAAATAAATTAATTGCCAATGAAATCGTTTCGAATTGTAGTTCTTGCCAAACAGGTTCCTGATACAAGGAATGTTGGAAAAGACGCCATGAAGGCTGATGGAACTGTGAACAGAGCTATTTTGCCCGCCATTTTTAATCCAGAAGATTTGCATGCCTTGGAGCAAGCTTTGTGTATCAAGGATCGATTCCCGGACTCTACCATTACGCTACTTACGATGGGACCAGTTCGTGCCGCGGAAATTCTGCGTGAAGGTTTCTATCGAGGGGCTGATGATGGAATTTTATTGACCGATCGTGCGTTTGCAGGTTCCGATACACTTGCAACTTCCTACGCACTTTCTTGCGCCATTCGAAAAATAAAAAACTTCGATATTATTGTTTGTGGTCGTCAAGCCATTGATGGGGATACCGCACAAGTTGGTCCGCAGGTGGCTGAAAAATTAGGGATACCACAAATTACGTATGCGGAGGAAATTGTTTCATTGACAGAAAATAAAATTCAAATAAAACGCAGACTTGAACGAGGAGTGGAGATTGTGGAATCTTCTTTTCCAGTTTTAATTACTGTAAATAATTCTGCTCCGCATTGTCGTCCAAGAAATGCGAAGCGATTGATGAAATACAAACACGCTTCTACATTAAGCAAACGTCAAGAGAGTGAAGAGGATTATTTGTCAACTGGAAATCATGCGCATTTGAATATTAAAGAATGGGGCGTTGTTGACATTGAATGTGATCATGCACAACTTGGACTTGGTGGCTCACCAACTAAAGTGAAAAAAGTGGACAACATTGTTTTCCAATCAAAAGAATCTAGAAGGCTTGACGATTTTGATGATGACATCAATGTTTTGATGAAAGAATTGATCACTTCACATATTATTGGATAACACATTAATTCTGAAAAATAGTTTACTATGAATAATGTTATTGTTTATTGCGAATTGGATGAAGGTAAAATTGCTGATGTTAGTTTCGAACTACTCACCAAAGGACGTAGTCTTGCCAATCAATTGAATTGCCAGTTGGAAGCACTTCTTTTAGGAAATAACCTGAAAGGATTTGAAAAAGAAATTTTTCCATATGGAGTTGACACACTCTATTTGGCTGACGACAACCGACTGTCGCCTTATTCCACCTTGCCACACACATCGGTAATGGTAAATCTTTTCAAGGAAGAAAAGCCGCAAATTGCCTTGATGGGTGCAACAACAATTGGTCGTGATTTGGGGCCGCGTGTTTCTTCTGCTTTGAAAAGTGGATTGACTGCTGATTGCACAGAACTGGAAATTGGTGATCATGAAGACAAAAAATTGAACAAGGTTTATAAAAGTCTTCTCTACCAAATTCGTCCTGCTTTTGGTGGTAATATTATTGCAACCATCATCAATCCGGATTGTCGTCCACAAATGGCGACGGTTCGAGAAGGTGTAATGAAAAAGGAAATCACCGATGCAAATTACAAAGGGAAAATCGTCAACCTAGACGTGAGTAAGTACGTTGATGAGACCGCTTTTATTGTGAAAGTTATTGAACGTCACATTGAACAATCGAAGATTGATATAAAAAATTCTCCAGTGGTTGTTTCAGGAGGATTTGGCGTCGGCTCTGCTGCAAATTTCAAACTACTATTTAATTTGGCAGCTCTGCTCGGTGGCGAAGTTGGTGCGTCACGTGCCGCAGTGGATGCAGGTTACGTTGAACATGAAAGACAAATTGGACAAACAGGAGTTACAGTACGTCCGAAACTTTATATCGCTTGCGGAATTTCAGGACAGATTCAGCACTTAGCGGGAATGTTGGAATCGAGCATTATTATTTCCATTAACAGCGATCCAAATGCACCGATAAATAAAATCGCGAATTATGTCATTGTTGGAAAAGTGGAAAATGTAATTCCAAAAATGATCAGATATTATAAAGAGAACACAAAATAATTTGTAAAAAATATAATTAATAAGATTATGGCAAATTTTTTTACTGATAATCCGGATATTCAATTTCAACTGTCACACCCATTGATGCAACGAATTGTTTCATTGAAGGAAAATAATTTCAAGGAGAAAAATGAGTTTGATTTTTCTCCAAGAGATTTTGAAGATGCAATGGACAGTTACAAACAAGTGCTTGAAATTATTGGGGAAATTTGTGGGGATATTGTTGCACCCAATGCGGAATCCGTTGATCATGATGGTCCAGTTTTGAAAGATGGAAGAGTAAAATATGCACGAGGCACCCAGGAAAATATCGATGCTATCAATAAAGCCGGATTAATGGGAATTACTTTGCCACGTAAATTCGGCGGGCTGAATTTTTCAATCATTCCTTACATCATGGCTGCCGATATTGTTTCTAGAGCAGATGCTGGATTTGTAAATATTTGGGGATTGCAAGATTGTGCTGAAACCATCAATGAATTTGGTTCTCCAGAACAGCGTGAACATTACTTAACTCGCGTTTGTAAAGGTGAAACAATGGCTATGGCATTAACTGAACCAGATGCAGGCTCAGATTTGCAAGCGGTGATGTTGAAAGCTAGCTATGATGAAAATAAAAAAACATGGTTGCTCAATGGTGTAAAACGTTTTATCACTAATGGAGACGGAGATATTTCACTTGTGCTTGCTCGTTCTGAAGACAGAACACAAGATGGTCGTGGATTATCCATGTTCATTTATGACAAACAGAGTGGAGGAGTTACCGTTCGACGATTGGAAAATAAATTGGGAATAAAAGGATCACCAACTTGCGAACTTGTTTTCAAAGATGCACCTGCAGAGCTTTGTGGTTCACGAAAATTGGGCTTGATTAAATATGTAATGTCCTTGATGAATGGCGCACGACTTGGAATCACAGCACAGTCTGTAGGTGTGAGTGAAGCGGCATATCGTGAAGCGTTGGAGTATGCACAAAAGCGTATTCAATTCGGCAAACCAATTATCCAATTTCCTGCAGTGTACGAAATGCTAGCAGTGATGAAAGCTAAACTTACTGCTTCACGTTCCTTGCTATATGAAACAGGACGTTTTGTAGATATGTACAAAACGCTTGCGCACCTTGGAAAGGAAAGAGAATTGACGAAGGAGGAAAAAGAAGAACAACGCAAGTATCAAAAATTGGCAGACGTTTTTACACCACTCGCAAAAGGATTAACTTCTGAATTCTGCAATGAAATTGCGTACGACTCACTACAAATTCATGGTGGTTCCGGATTCATGAAAGATTATCCTATCGAAAGAATTTTCCGAGATGCACGTATCACTTCCATATATGAAGGAACAACGCAACTTCAAATGGTGGCGGCAATGAAAGGCATTACGACAGGCGCTTATCTTGCGCAAATTAAGGAATATGAAAAAGCTTCCATCAAACCTGAAACGGAATCCTATAGATATATTCTAAGTAGCATGACCGATGAATACGAAGAGTTGGAAGCAAAAATTACAGAACCAAATAATCCAGAATTTATTGATTTCCATGCACGCAGATTAATTGAAATGGCCGGGAATATCATTATGGGTTATTTGTTATTGGCCGATACTCAACGAGAACATTCCTATTGGAAAACCTTGGAAGTGTTTTTGCGTTTTGCTCGCTCCCACAATGCTGCCAATGCCGTATTCTTGAGTCATTCGAATCCAAACGATTTGGGAAAATTTAAGTTTTAAAAACGTAGTTGCTTTTTATTGTTGTGTGAATGTATTTGAATGTTTCCGTGAAAAGGAATTTGTCAATTCAAAAAACCAATTGCACCATCACTAATTTCGTTTCTGCTCCACTTTTCATTATTGCTTTCACTTTGTAAACATAAGTGTTTCCCGGATAAAGTTCCTTGTCAATAATGGAGACTTTGTTTCCATCAATTGTTTTCCATTCTCGCAAGGGTTCTTCGACTTTTGATTTGTAAATAATATAGCGGTCAACTTTTTGTTGAGGTGCATCCCAAGAAAGCGTGATGATCCGTTTTTCAAAATCAGGAACGGCGGAAAGATTTTTCAGTGCAGGATTAATTCTTGGTTGGAAATGTATTGTTGGAAAATTTGTTGTTGAGCTATTTTCACTACTGTCAGTTAGGATTATGAAATAGCTATAATCCAATCCGATTGTCGCAGAAAAATCCGTGAAATGTTGAACAGTGTCTTTACCATTCCAGTTTCCCAATTTTTGCGTTTCCCCCAATGAAGATTTGCGAATTAATTCCATACACCTGATGTCATCACTACTACTGTTGATCCAGGAAAAATCAATCGTTGTATCAGAGTGGAAAATTGTTTTTACAACAATTGGAACGGGTGGGATTTTGTCTGGACGTTTCAATTTGCAAGGTGGAGCGTTTTTTGAATTATTGTACATTTTGTCAACGCTTCTCACACAATAAAAAACATCTCGTGTCAATGTTTTTATGGCGATGGTGTCAATAAAAATATTTTCCGGAAGAATGGAATCACTTACTTCATAAAATTCCTCTTTCAAACTATTGCTTCGGAAAACACGATAGCCTTTTAAATCAACAGCGGAAACTCTATTCCAGGACAACCGAACAATTCCATTGGTGTCAACCGTGCCAGCAAGATTTTCAGGAATAGGCGGGGGCTCATTATCCTTCAGTTGAAATAAATAAGGAAATGAAAATGCGGAATCTCCTTCAGTGCTTAAAGCGCAAATGATGTAGTAGTTTACAAACAAAGGTTTGTCATCATTGAATTCAAAAATATTCTTACCCAAAGAGTTTTTGTTTTCATAATGTCCATCCGATTTCGTTGCACACAAAACAACAAATCCTTTCAAATAACTTGAGTCTTTCATTGGGGGAATATGCCATTTCAATTTCACTTGTTTGTTGTCAATGGAAAACAAAGTGTCAATCTCCGGATAGTAATTCCACTCATCACGACCTTTTCCTTTCACAGTTGAAGAAGGTGGACCAGCAAATCCGAAATAGGAATATCCGCGTACACGATACCAATATGTTTTATGATTTAATGGAAATGTATCTTGAAAAACCACTTCAGTTTTATTTTGTTCGTATTGTGAATGGGTGAATGTGAGTAGTGTTGAATTTATCCTTTCAAAATGAATACTATCCTCCGAACGCTCAATGATATATCCTGCAAATTCTTCCCGCGTAGTTGCAACATCAAATGTCAATGCGACTTTTCTATTCCGAAAATCCCCACACAATTTATTCGGTGATTTAAGAACGGAGATTTTTTCATCAGCTGTTGCGATTCCTGGATTGCATTTTATTTCTGCAGGAAGATTGGCTATTCGAATTCTGTAAAAATAAATTTGTCCTCGAACAATATTTTTGTCTACAAAAAACAGGCCATGTGCTTTTGCCGTATTGAGAGAAACATCACAAGCTTTCAGAATCAATCCGAATTTGGTTTGTTCTTCCAGTTTTCTTTTTGCAGGATCACTGCTTGTTGAATTTGTATTTTCATAAATACTTTGATATACAAAAGCATTTATTTTGTCTTCACGAATTAACTTATTCCATGTCGAATCGTTTTTTGCCAATGGGAGAATTGGATTTGAATTAAGTATTGTTCCTTTTCCTGTCGGATCTTGTCCTTTCAAATCGAGATATTCATCCGCAGTGAACCGTTCAATTTCATAGCCATATTTATTTCCAAGTTTCCATGTTTCTGTATTTGCAGGAACCCAGCGCAACATAATGCTATCATGTGTAGCGAATGTGCGAATGAAAATATCGGGAGATGATTGTGAATGGAGAGATGCAGAGTTTATTAGAAACAGGATTGTGCCGCAGAGGCGCAGAGAACGCAAAGAATCTCGGTGATCTCCGCGTATTTGCGATAAAAAATATTTGATGGCAGATTTCAATTCTGTACAATGCTACATTGGTTACCAACTTCGAATGAAAAATCACAATGCCCTGAAACTATTCCACCGAGGACATCATAGTCACACCCCATCGCACCACCCACCCAACTTGGATTCGGAATTTTCGCTTGCAAAATGGCAGCTGCGGAAAGTGTGACAATGGTAAAATCAAAATCCTGAGCGGATACGCGTCCATGCAAACCAATTGCTCCTTGCAGGTAAGCATAAATTTGCCCACTGGCATACCAACCATGAAGTCCTATGACATCATTGGTATTGGTGCAATGCGCATTTGATCCATAATCCAAAACCATTACATCAAATCCAACTCCCGCTGCGAAATTGTAATACAAATACCAATTCTCAAACCCAACTTGTCCATCAAAACCAGTTCCGAAATTTGCACCGAAGGCAAATCCGCTTGCATTATTCAATGCGTTTTCATTTCGCTGATCATTCAAACCATTTGCATTTACAACAGAAGTTACTTCTTGTGGTGGTGGAGGCATTGGGTCAATCAATTGTCCGACTTCCAGATAGGCACTGAAATTTCCAATTCCACCTACAGTTACATTCAATCTTGTTTGCGGACGGCCAATATGAATGTACCAGAGTTGGGGATCGAAATGAATTACTGCTTGTCCCGTTCCTACAAGTCCAGGAACGTGTATCTGTGTTCCGAGTACTGCATGAAATGCATCATTCATAAAATCGAATTGCATTTGCATGGAAGCCACAATAGGAATTTGATTGGCAGGTTTATTTTGTCGTTCAATTATTCCGATCATGAAATAGACATTTCCACTGAGTTGTAATAAATTAATTCCACCATTTGCATTAAAATTCATTTCTAGAGCTACATCACCGTTGCAAGGTTTTGGATTTTCACTTGTTCCCAATGTAACGCCTGCTTTTATTCCAAGCGCAATGGAATTATCCGGAACATAAGTGGAGGCAGATCCAAATGCTGGTGAATACAATTGATTTTCCAAAGGAACATTTCCTCCACGTTGCATGTGATAATAAATCCCTCCCATGAATCTGTAAATTGTAACGCCACCAATGGGAACTGGAATTGGAACGGAAGCGTCCACATAGAAATAGTGATACGAATCTTTTTTCCCAAACCAAACATTTGCAATGGCAGGTGAGGCCATCACCTTTTCAACTGTAAATTGGATGCTTCCGAAAAAACCGTTTCCATAAACAGGGTCGTTGTCTTTAAAGGCAATTGTACCATTGAGATGAAATGCAGAAGAATTGAAAGCAAGACCAACAGTATCGACTCGTAAATGGTCATATTCCCAATGTAGTTTTGTATTATTTCCTCCAGCAGCCTCATCAGTGACTGTTGTTGTTTTGGTGATGACCGTAAATCCGCCGGTTACACTGATGTTCACGGAATTGGTATCCATAAAATTCAAACCAATATTAAAAGCAATTGCAGGTTGATTATTCACAATGCCAACGTGAATCATATTGAGACTGAAACCAAAGCCACCAAGTTTGCTACTGTCAGGATTCAGCGGCGTCAAAGAAAAAATCCCCGCTCGCAAAATTGGCGCTTCTGCTGCAATGGTCAGTTGTTGAAATTGCAGACCCTTTGCTTTTACATTAGAAGTGTTAAGTGTGAGTAAGCCATTGAGAATAGCAATGGGTTTGAGTTTCCCATTTGTTTTACTGATGGAGAGTGTTGAAGTATTGTAAAGTGTCAATTGTGCAGACAAAACATTTGCATGCATGTTTGCTACAGGAGAAATTGTAAAACTATAATCTGTTTGATGCGTTTGAAGGTTTTCAAATAGGGATGCTGCATAAATAAGAGAATCATTTTCACTCACGGGTAATTTTAGAAAACCGCCCATAGTTCCTCCATTGATATGATTGGAAGTAATGGATGCTCCAATGGAATTGACAGAAAATCCCCAACCACTCATGCTTCCTTGTGAACAAGAAAACAAATTATTCGCTTGGAATAATCCAGATACCCCAGAATTGTCAATCAATAAATTCGATGCCATAATTTCTGGACGTTGCCCACTCTTAGAAAGTTCCTTAGGGAGTTTGACCCGAAATTGCCGCATGTAAAATCCATTCCACATCAAAGGATCATTGTTGCAATTGGCAAGGTTGTAACCCGCAGGAAAAACCATATTGGGAGCATTGGACAATTCGCTGAAATCGGCAGTAGCATCGAGCACGGTAAATGACATATCGTTGATTCCTCGAATACAAAATGGCGCTATGGAAGTTTGCACAATGAAATTGTGAATGTCGTTGACATGAATTTGAAATGCTGCGCGGACAAGTGAATCGGGATGTGGTGAGGATGGATCGGGATAAATTGTTCCGGGATCAAATTCAAAATATCCTTTGAGATTTACGGAGGAAAACCCATTACAATCCCATTCAACATAATTAAATCCATCGGGTTTTAAAACCATTGTGACTTTTGGTCCAAGTGAAATTCTGTGTTCGCTAACAAGAACCAATTTCGTATTGGGTCCTGGCATGACACCTTTCGGATTGAACGCAATATTTTGAGCGGAGAAACAAATTTTCTGAGTTGCACCTGGAAATTCCAATGCCATGAATGCGGAAAAACTTGCATGATTGGTTTGGAATTTTGCAGAATCAATGGCAATGATGTAGCGAGTTGATCCGATTTCTTTTACAATTCCGAAAGGAAGGGAAGCTGCAGAATCAGGATTCATATTTCCTGCGAGACGGTTTTCATTTTCCACTTTGTTGCAAATGGAAAGCACCATGCTTTGCATTGGATTGATGGTACTGTCAATTTGGGAAAAGAGATTTCCGGAGAAAAAAAGAAATATGTATAAATGAAATAATTTCATTAGGGAGTGAGCGGTTCAAATTTTTGTTTTGCCACTAAGGCATAAAGGCACGAACGTTTTTTAGAATCATAGGATTATTCTTTTCATTCCCGCATAAATTTTTGGCACATTGAAATTGATCAGAAAACCAAGTCGTTTTCCTGTGAGTTTTAGGTGGCTTAGCACTTGAGCTTCCCATACAGGGTTTACTTGATCAACTGCTTTCAACTCAATTATTACTTCATCACCTGCGAGAATATCCAAACGCAAGCCTTCATTGAATTTTATTCCATCATATTTGATAGGTATATCAATTTGCCTCAATGTTGAAATTCCACGTTTTGTGAGTTCGTGACATAAACAAACCTCATAAACTTTTTCTAAAAGACCTGGTCCAAGATTCTTGTGGACATGGTATGCAGAATCAACAATAGCCTTGGCAATTCTTTCTGTATTCGAGTCGATTGCTGCAAATATTTTCTCTTCCATCGGAGGACCTTCGTGCCTTTGTGCCTTAGTGGCAATAACACACAGGATCGCAAAGAAAAGCTATCCTTTTTGGAATAGCCGTTTTCAAATGTTTAAGTTCGGGTAGGGAAGAGAAATTAATGCATTGCAGTCACGCTCACTTGTTCAATATCTTTCAAGTGCAATTCAATGTGTCGATTGTGTGCCTTGCCTTTGTACTCGCTGATGATTTCCAAAATATCGTAATCAATAAAATTACTTTCACTTCCATCAATCGTCAGCACACTGTATTCTGGAATCTGATCAAGTGCATGTCGTAGTTTCACTTTATTCAAGAAGGTAACATTGCTATTGAGTTTGATTAAATACACTTCCGTTTCATGCAGGATTGTTTTTGTGATTTTATAATCGGAACGGAAATTATTCTGGATGATATAATAAACAGCAATCAAAAGTCCAATGCTTACACCTATCAATAAATCAGTACAAAGAATTACAACGATGGTAATCATAAAGGGGAAAAACTGTTTCCATTTTAATTTCCACATGTTGCTGTACAATTTTGGCTTGGTCAGATTGAATCCTGTAACCAATAGAATGGCGGCAAGTGATGCAAATGGAATTTTACTGAGTAAGGAAGGAATCAACAATACGGCAAGCAAAAGAAAAAGCCCATGTGTAAAAGCGGAAAGTTTTGTTCTTCCACCGGCATTCACATTCGCAGACCCGCGCACCACAACAGCTGTCATTGGAATGGCACCCAATAAGCCACACGTCATGTTTCCAATTCCTTGTGCAATCAATTCCCTATTCACAGGAGTAATGCGATTTCGCTTGTCCAATTTGTCCATTGCTTCTACACAAAGCAAGGTTTCCAATGTTGCAAGCATTCCAATGATCAAACCTGATTTCCAGATTTCACCATTTGAAAAAAGTTTTGAAAAATCAGGAAATACAATATTGGAAAAAAGATTTTTTGGAATATTTACCAATTGTGTTTGTTTCAAGGAATAGCCAGGCGCAAATTTTGCAAACAATAAATTCAAACCAATGCCAATAAGAACAACCAATAATGGTGCAGGAATAACCTTGTATTTTTTTGCGAAGGGCTGATTGAGAAAAATCAAAATTCCCATTGATAATAATGTAATCATGATGGGTCCGGCAGTCATGTGCAATGAAAAATTTTGAAGATTGTCCAGAAAATGTTGGCCTTTGAATATCGATGTAAATCCGCTCGACCAAAAATCAGGCTGGTCATAACCAAGTGACAATGGAATTTGTTTTGAAATCAGAATAATTCCAATGGCTGCTAACATACCCTTGATGACAGAAGATGGGAAATAATTTGCAAATCCACCAAGACGAAATATTCCCAATAGAAATTGAAATAATCCCGCAACCATTACCGCAAGAAGAAATAGTCTGAAATCCCCCAATGAAATAATGGTAGCCGCAACCAAAGTTGATAATCCTGCAGCAGGACCTGAAACTGCTAATTGTGATCCACTAATGAGAGAAACAATTAATCCACCAATAATTCCAGAAAGTAATCCCGAATAAAGTGGCGCTCCAGAAGCCAATGCAATTCCCATACAAAGTGGAAGTGCAACGAGAAAAACGGAAAGTCCCGCTGGCAAATCGTGTTTGAGCCAAATGATGCGGTAATACTTAAGTGCGCGTTTCAATTCAAATGAAAAATTGGTTGGGCAAAGATAACAATTCGTTACTCCAATGTTAATTTCATTGGTAAATTGGAGTGATATTTCACCCTTGGATCGATGTCTTAATGTGCCGCTGTAACGGACACTTTTTCAATTCCCTTCAAATGCAATTCAATATGTCGGTCGTGTGCTTTGTTGGTGAATTCACTGATAATTTCCAGAATATCATAATCAATAAAATTACTTTCACTTCCGTCAATCGTCAATACACTGTATTCTGGAATCTGGTCCAAAGCATTTCGCACGTTTACTTTATTTAGAAAAGTAACATTGGTGTTGAGCTTCATGTAATGGACCTCGGTTTCGTGCTGCATTGTTTTTGTGATTTTATAATCAGCACGAAAATTATTCTGTATGATATAATAAATGGAAATCAACAGACCAATGCTCACTCCAATTAATAAATCGGTGCAAAGAATCACAACGATGGTAATTGCAAATGGTAAGAATTGTTTCCATTTCAATTTCCACATATCGCTGTACAATTTTGGTTTTGTCAAATTGAATCCGGTTACCAATAAAATTGCAGCAAGAGAAGCAAAAGGGATTTTACTGAGAAAAGAAGGAATCAGAACAACTGCCAGTAAAAGAAAAAGTCCGTGCGTAAATGCAGAAAGTTTTGTTCTTCCACCCGCATCCGCATTTGCGGCCCCTCTCACCACAACGGATGTCATTGGAATGGCTCCCAATAAACCACAGGCCATATTTCCAATTCCCTGTGCAATCAATTCCCTGTTCACGGGAGTGATACGGTGACGTATATCCAATTTGTCGACGGCCTCGACACACAGTAATGTTTCAAGCGTTGCAAGAATCCCAATTATCAAACCATCTTTCCAAATCTCCACTGTGGAAAATAATTTGGAAAAATCAGGAAAGGAAATGTTGGAAAAAATATTTGAGGGAATGCTTACCAGTTGAGTTGGTTTCAGTGTTAGATCAGGAATAAATTTTGCAAAAAAATAATTGATTCCAATTCCAACAATTACAACAAGTAGTGGCGCAGGAATGACTTTAAGCTTTTTTGCAAATCGCTGTTGAAGGATAATGAGAATGGCCAGTGAAACAAGCGTTATGATAATTGGAGCTCTAGTGATATGAACGGAGAAACTCTCGAGATTTCCAAGAAAATGTTTGCTCGAAAATATTTGTGGAAATCCACTTGTCCAAAAATCAGGTTGGTCATAGCCAAGTGATAATGGAATTTGTTTTGAGATCAGAATGATTCCAATCGCCGCCAACATTCCTTTGATTACCGACGAAGGAAAATAATTGGAGAAACCTCCAAGTCGAAAAATTCCCAATAGAAATTGAAATAATCCTGCCACCATTACGGCAAGCAGAAAAATCTTGAAATCTCCCAATGAGATTATGGAAGCGGCAACAACCGTAGTTAAACCTGCAGCAGGACCTGAAACGCCTAACTGAGATCCACTAACAAGGGAAACCACTAATCCACCGATCATTCCAGAAAGCAATCCTGAATAAAGTGGGGCTCCAGATGCTAATGCAATTCCCATACAAAGTGGAAGTGCAACAAGAAAAACAGAAAGGCCCGCAGGTAAATCGTGTTTGAGCCAAATGATGCGATAATACTTTATTGCGCGTTTCAAAACATTGTGAAAAATTGATTGATCAAAGGTAACTGGTGTGAACTTCACTAATTTTCATTGTAGAAATAAGCGTGAACAGACAATAGTTCATAATTGATCTTTTAAAGTAAAACTGGTTTTTTTCTTATGATAAAACATTGATTTCTCCTAATTCCGACAACAAATGCTTGCGACCGACTTAAACAAGTGAAGAAAACTATTTTTGCTTCCCCTATACTTAAACTGAAATGCGATTTTCTTTTTCTTTTCGAAATTATTTTTTGTTGCTTCTTTTCTTTTTCGTAATGGAAACAACAACATTGAATGCACAATGGGCGAGCAATGTAACTTATCCAGTTGCATCTTGCGTGGGTGGTGGCTGCCCTTATTACACATCAATTCCAACCTACATTTCCGCTTCTTATTTTGATACCATCCATGAAGTGATTTATGTTGGTGGACCTTTTAATGACATGAGTGGTTTTCCAAGAAATGGATTAGCTGCTATTGATGCGATCACAGGAAATCTGCTTTCTTGGGCGCCAATTGTCAATAATGGAATTGTAAAAGCAATTGCAAAAAGTGGTGATACGATATTTATCGGTGGAACGTTTTCTCAAATTAATGGACAAGCAAGAGGAAGAATTGCAGCATTGAGCGCGTCAACGGGATTATTGTTTTCAACATTTTCAATTGGAACAGCTAGTGTGAATGACACCATCATGTCAATAAAAGTTTTTGGAAAATATATTTATGTCGGCGGAAAATTTTCAACTATTCTATCTGTAGCCCACAATAACATTGCAAAAATAACTGTCAATGGAGTGTTGAGTTCCTGGAATCTCGCTCCTGCTATTTCTGGAACAGTGAAAAAAATAATTTCTTTTACCAATAGGATTGCAGCATGGACGGATAATTATTCTTCTCCATGCAGCAATCTTTATGCTATTGACACAGCGTCGAGTGCAGTTTCCATTCTCCGTGCACAAACTGATCCTTCATTAGGTTTTATTTCTGATTTCAGCATGCGCGGAAATTTGGCTTTTATTGTTGGACCTTTTTTGTCAATGAATTCACATAATCTGTCTTACGCAACAGCATGTGATTTATCAACTGGAATTTTTACAACATGGAATCCAGTAATACCGATTTTCAATTGGGATATGCGATCGCGTTTGAATATTGAATATTATCGTGACAGTTTGTTCATTGGCGTTTTTGATGCTTCTTCCAATTTGCCGGCGTATCATCAGTTGTATGTGAGTTATTATAATAGCCCGAATAATATTCGTGTTTTAAAAACATATCAATCCAATCTCATTGGTATTTATGGATATTACAATGACAACTTATTGGTTGGCAATGCTCGATTATTTGAGGTGGAACGTTATACGGCACATGCTTCTTCAGCTACTGCGGTCGATTGCCACTTTTTTAGTTATTGTTTGCGTCCACCAAATACGCCAGGCCCATTTTCAATTGCGCCAACTCCTGTTTGTCCTGGTGATTCGAATGTTATTTATAAAGTGGTTCCATTGGGATATTTCAACAGTTATATCTGGACGGATAATAACATAAATGTATTTGCATCGGGGACAACGAATGCAGGATCGGTTGATTTCAACGAAAATTATTCCGGTTCAGTAACCATTCGTGCTTATGGAGTTACGTCTTGCGGAACTGTTTCACCCTCTTTTCGCTCGACCATTGTTTTTTCTAAACCAACGCCAAACGCAAATGCAGGATTGGATGATTCGCTGAATTGTATTATATCACAACTAACCTTGTTAGGTACTTCAACAACTTTAGGAGCAACATTTGTTTGGAACGGCCCAAACAATTCATTTGGAAATGATTCGATCGTCGCATTTGTTCCAGGAAGTTATGAGTTGATTGTTCACGGTCCGAATGGCTGTTGGAAACGCGATACAGCTATTATTTCACTTGACACCATTCCTCCAGCAATTCTTCCATTTGGAAATGTTCCCGTATTGACTTGCCAGAATACCATTTCAGTTTTGGACGCTTCCGTGATTTACCCGAATGATTCATTGTATTGGACCTCGCCTATGTTGAGTTCGCATGTTAATCCTGCAATGGTAACTCAATCTGATAATTATTTATTGACCGTCACCAATAGAAATAATGGATGTTCAGACACAACGGTAATTTTTGTTCCGCAGAATGTTACTCCTCCATCAGCAAATATTATTGCTTCCGATACAATTTTAACTTGTTCCATTCAGAATATATTATTGAGTGGCAATTCTTCAACTCCAAATGTTACTTATCAATGGACCGATACCAGTGGAACCTATTTCCAAAATCCATATTCCATTTCCATTCCAGGTATTTATTTTTTGCACGCAATGGATACCATGAATGGTTGTGATAACATTTTCAATCAGATTAATATCACTTCATGGACAACGCCACCTGGAATAGTTTTATTGATAGATACGATCAGTTTGAATTGTTCCTATTCTTCGCTTCCCTTGAATGCAGCTTCATTGACAAGTAGCGCAATTTTAAATTGGACAGGGCCAAATGCATATGCTTCAGCAAATCCAGGAAGTGCTACGCAACTCGGAAATTATTTTGTAACAGCTACGAATCCACAAAATGGCTGCAGTTCCATCGACTCGATTTTTGTGGATTTTCGAAATACGCTGATTGTTAATTCTGGAAACGATACATCAATTTGTTTCGGATCAGGCGCAGTGTTGCAGGCAATTCCTATTGGAGGAACACCTTCGTTTGATTTTACTTGGAATAATGCTGCAGGTAATTCTTCATTGGTAACCGTGTATCCAAATGACACATTAATGTACATTGTAAATGTAACAGATGGTGCTGGCTGTATGGGTAGTGATACAATCATTGTTAACGTTCCAGATGCAATTGCAGATTCAGTTTTATCATTTCAGCCATGCGATCCATTGCAGGCTACTGGTCAAATTCAGATTTATGCATATGCTGGTGTTCCTCCATTTCAATATTCCAAGGATAATGGATTGAGTTGGAATTCAACAGGTGTTTTTTCAAATCTTCCTTTCGGTAATTATAATTTTCTGATTAAAGATTTTCTCGAATGTACACGAAATGAAATCGCGAGCATTGATACAAATAGTTTAAGTCCTACTCCGCAATTTCTAGTTTGCTCTGGACCACAACAAGGCGACACCATTGTAGTGGTCGACATCAGCAATCCTCGTCCTGATAGTGTGAGGTGGGATTTCCCATTGACAACAACTCTTGTTGACAGCGATATGTTTGCGCCGGCATTTATCAATATGGATACTGGCGCATTTATAATTACCATGCATGCGTTCTATGGTGATTGCGAAGTGATTTATTCGCGAACAATTATTGTTCATCCTTTCGACAGCTCATTTGCAAATCAATGGAACAATAATGGAATTGATTCCATTTCGCTTTATCCAAATCCGAATAATGGAATCTTTAATCTTGGTGTAACACTTTTTGCAAAACAAAATTTCGTGATTCTTGTTTATGATGCGAATGGAATTGAAAAAGCCAGACAACAAGTTTATGACGCTGATAATTGGAATGGCCAAATGGCAATTTCAAATCCAGTTCCTGGAAATTATGTTTTGCGGGTAATTGCAGAATTTGATTCGAAACAAAAAGTTTTTGTGATTACACAATGAAGAAAAAATCTGCGAAAAATCATTTTGGCCACGGAGGCGCAAAGGCGCAGAGAAAAAATCCGCGTACTCTGCGCCTCTGCGGCATGATTGTTTTTATTTCTTTTTCAATAATGCTTCCTTCCCAGAATCTCGAAAAAATCGGAAAGAAAGACATGGTCACTGTAGGAGGCGGAATGAATTTCAATTCCGTTTTTTATGATGCGCAAGGATTCCCAATGAGAAGAGATCCATATACGTGGTATTTCAATGGAAATCTCAACATCAATGTTCTCGATGTGAGTTTGCCTTTTACATTCAGCTATTCCAATTTACATGGAACGTACACGCAACCTTTCAATATGCAAAGTTGCAGTCCAAAATACAAATGGGCACAAGCACATATTGGGACAACAGCAATGAATTTTTCTTCCTACACACTCGCAGGGCATATTTTTACTGGAGGCGGAATTGAACTCACCCCGAATGGATTTTATTTCGGAGCGATGTTTGGAAGATTGAATAAGGCAGTAGAATATAATTTGGTTGATAATTCTTCTGAAAACATGGCTTTCAAAAGAATGGGAATGGCAGGAAAAATCGGTTATGATAAAAATGGGAATTCAATCAGCATGACTTATTTCACTGCAAAAGATGATGCAAAATCATTGATGTTTATTCCAGTTGGCACCAATCTTTCCCCTGCGCAAAATTCCGCTATCAGTTTTTCAGGGAAAGTAAAACTTTCGAAATGTTTTTCTGCAGAAGGAGAATTTGCTGTTTCAGGATTGACAAGAAATATTTTATCGGAAACGGAAACAACGGATTTCAGTGGTATGGAAAAATTTCTGTTGCCAACAAAATCCACAACTCAATTCTTCAAGGCTTACAAAGGTTCTGTTGGTTATGCAGGGAAAAACATTTCCGTTTCCATCAATCACGAACATGTTGATCCAGATTATCAAACATTCGGTGCCTATTATTTCAATAATGATTTGGATAATTGGACCATCGCTCCAAGTTTTCGAATGTTGAAAGGAAAATTATCAATTGCCTTCAACACCGGTTGGCAACACAATAATTTGGATGGCACAAAATTGACCACAGCACATCGTTGGGTGGGTTCAACGAATGTCAATTTCACTCCAAATAAAAAATGGATTTTCTCTGCCTCCTATTCTAATTTCACAACTTTCACCAACCGTAGATTGCAAAGTGATCCATTCTGGCAAGCTTCACCTGCTGACACATTGAGTTTTTATCAAATTGCGCAGCAGGCCAATACAAGTATCATTCATTCATTTGGGAAAACAAATTTCAAACATTGTATTTCCTTAATAGGTTCTTATCAATTGACAGGAACACAACAAAACTTATTGGTTCAGTCAAATGCAGTTGTCTTAAATGGCAACTGCGCTTATTCCCTACAATTCGTAAAAACAAAAACTTCCGTTTCAATTATTGGAAATTATAATAGATCTGAATCTGGAATGTTGCTCACAGAATTATTTGGTCCAGGAATGCAAGTGCTTCAAACTTTATGCAATGGAACATTACGCGTTTCTGCAGGTTCTTCTTATAATCGTTCCTATTCGAATGAAATACTTATGAGTAATATTCTCAGTCATCGAGCGCAATTTTCATTTTCTCCGAAAGTGAAAAAGAAAATTTATGGAAAGCCATCAGTGAGTTTGAGTGCGATTTATGTCAATCGTTTTCCAATTGTTAGGACACAAGCGACAACAGGTGAATTGACAATTACTGTAAATCTCGGTTTGAATTTCTGAAAATAAAAAAGTCCCATCTTACGACGGGACTTCCTTTGAAAAAACATTTTTCTATTTTACTTCAAATTGTTTGGTACATAAATCCTGATTCGAACAAGCTACGATTGTGTAAGTTCCCTGAGCAAGACTTGGATCACCATCTCTGAAGATTAGTGGATCATTACCATCAACTTCAACTTTCGAATAAAACTCATCTCCAGCAGCACTGCGCACAACTACAAGAATTGATTTGTCTTTTATTGTTTCGGTAGTGTTTCCATTTACTTGATTGGATGTAGCAGACATTGGTAATCCATTTTCACCAAATTTTACGGGAACAACATTTGAATAACCAATTGTCCCATCGCTTGAAATTAATTTCAGCCTGTAATAAGATAAACCTGGTAATGGTGTGAAATCCGTTTCAACAAATTCCATATCCATATCAACACCTTGCACCGAACCGAAAAGAACAAAATTAGAACCGTTTGTTGATCTCTCCAATTGGTAATTCGTTACACCAATAGGTTCGGGATTCCAAGTAAGTAAAACTTGTTTTTCGCGTGGGGCTGCATTAAAAGAAGTTAATGCAACAGAAGATTTTGAAGTTTGCGCTTGAATTGAAAAAACAAACAAAAAAACCAGTGCTGTCGTAAATACTGAACGCATGGTAGGGGTTTTACAGTTTTTAAGTCTAAACAAATTTAATGAATGCATTATATTGGAGGCTAATAAGTTTGAACATTTTTGAACATCTGAAGCAATATTAGGTGTTAATGAAGACCCCCTTTTATATTCTCGATGAAAATGATCAAAAATGAGATGAATCACATTTATTGGAGGTTTTTTGGTGAAGCCCCAAACACCAAAATTTAACGATATATGACTGATTAGTTGATATTCAAGCCTTCTTTTCAGATTACCTTTGCGGCATGAAAATCAAAATTTCCCTCATTTCCGCCCTTCTTTTCTTCAGCTTTCTGAATGCACAAAAAGGCGCGATTAAGCCAATGGCAAGAATTGCTTTTTGGAATACCGAAAACCTATTTGATACCATCAATGATCCAAAAATTGATGACGAGGAATTTCTTCCGAATGGGAAAATGAAATGGACATCCGATCGGTACACCATCAAAATAAATAATCTTGCGAAAGTCATTCTTGCAATTGGCGATGGAAAAGGACCGGACATTTTGGGAATGAGTGAAATTGAAAATCAAGGTGTGCTTGTTGATCTCACAACAAAAACAGATTTGAAAAGTCAGAATTATGGAATCGTTCATTATGATTCACCGGACAAGCGTGGAATTGATGTGGCTCTGATTTACAAAAAGAAAACCTTTAAAGTTCTGGAATCAAAAGCAGTTTTTGTTGCAATGCCAGTGGATACGATTCTAACGCGAGATATTCTTGTTGTGAAAGGCGTTTTCGGAAAGAAAGATACGATGTATGTTTTGGTGAATCATTGGCCTTCGAGAAGAGGTGGTAATGATCAGGCCAGTGAAGAACGAAGATTATTCGCTGCCAATAAATTGCATTTCATTGAAGATAGCATCCTGAAATTATTTCCAAATGCAAAGATTGTCGCCATGGGTGATTTTAATGATGAGCCTTTCGACAAAAGCATCATGAGTTTGAAAAGTAATTTTGCAAATTCTACCCAAGCCCGTTTTGTAGATCTAATGGATTCTTTAAAAACTGCAGGTGATGGTTCCTATCATTACAAGAAAGATGTAAATATGCTTGACAATATTTTGGTGAATGGAAATTTTCAGAATAAAAAAGGAATTTACATTGTCAACGCACACATTTTCAAAGCGGATTGGGCCATAGGAGAAAATTACAAAAACGATCCTCCAGGACCATTGCATACGTATGCAGGTTCAAGATACATTGGCGGATACAGCGATCACTTTCCTGTTTATGCGGATATTTATAAAATGAAGTAAGAAACGGGACAAGGGACATGTGACTTGGGGAGTGAATAGTTGTAAGTAGAAAGTTTTTGCATTGAAGGAATTCACCCGTTTTCCAATTTTCATTTTACCCCCCCAAGACACAAGTCCCAAGTCCCCTTTTTGTTTTTGTGAGAGGACTGGCAAATATGAATAGAAGTAATTTTTAAAAATGTCTGAATCCAAAAAAGCACTTCGTAATTTAATCGATCTTCTCGCCATCGAGAAGGAGGAAGACTATAAGCAATACCAAGCGCAGTTCGAACGCAGTAGTGTAACAGAGCGCCGCAAAAATGGTGTGAGCTGGTATCCTGTTCGAATTACTTCTGAAGAATTGGGTTACGGTGATTATCTCAATATTGAATTGGAGCGCACGCAGGGAATGAATGAAGTGCATCAATTCGGAAGTGGAAAAAATATTGAATTGTTTTCAAATTCGGGCGAACCGGGAAGTGAGACTTGGAAGTTTCAAGGAACGATAAAACAAGTGTGGGCGAATAAAATGCGAATTTCTTTCAAGACGGATGAAATGCCGGGTTGGACGGAAAGAGGAAAATTAGGAATCAATTTATTGTTTGATGAAAATTCCTATCGCGAAATGATCGTAGCTGTGCAGAAAGTGATGGATGCGGAAACAGGTCGGCTCGCACATTTGCGTGATGTGATGTATGGGGAAGAAAAGGCAAAGTTCAACAAGATCAATTCCAAAATTGAAATGCCTGGTCTGAATAAATTTCAGAATGATGCAGTTAAATTAATTGATGCAGCTGAAGATGTTGCTTTGGTACATGGTCCTCCGGGCACTGGGAAAACCACCACATTTATTCAAGCAATTCGTCACACACTTCTTGAAGAAAAACAAGTTTTGGTTTGCAGTCCAAGTAATATTGCTGTGGATTTATTGACGGAAAGATTGGTTCGACAAGGTGTGACGGTTTTGCGTTTGGGAAATCCTGCTCGAGTTTCGGAGGAGGTGATGAACAATACGCTCGATGTGAAAATGATGAATCATGCTTCTTACAAGGAGCTAAAAGAATACAGGAAGAAGGCGGAAGAATATTTTGCGATGGCGAAAAAATACAAACGCAATTTCGGACCACAAGAAAGAATGCAGCGCAATTTGCTTTATACAGAAGCAAAACAATTGTTGAAGGATGCAACAACTCTCGAAGATTATATTCAGTGGGAACAATTTGAAAATGCGCAAGTGATTGCCTGTACGCCCGTTGTTTCTTCAGGCAGGTTGATGCGCGAGAAAAAATTCAAAACCGTTTTTATTGATGAAGCCGCACAAGCCTTGGAGCCTATGAGTTGGATTCCTATTTCAAGGGCCGATCGTGTGATTTTCGCTGGTGATCATTGTCAACTTCCGCCAACAGTAAAATCGAAAAGAGCTGAGGAGGGCGGATTGAAATACACTTTGTTTGAACGTGTTGTTAAAACACAACCTGAAGCAACGGCACTTTTGCGCACGCAATACCGAATGCATGAGAAGATCATGAATTTTTCCAACAACATGTTTTACGCTGGGAAATTGCTTGCCGATGAGAGTGTGAAAGATAATTTATTGAGTTTCGATGAAGCGGATGATCTTTTGATAAAACCAATCGAGTTCATTGACACGGCGGGTTGCGGTTTTAATGAAGAACAAAATCCAGAATCGATGAGCATTTCCAATAAGGAAGAAGCTGATTTGCTTTTGAAACATTTGGGAAAAGTGCTGGCGCAATACGAACGCAAACCTTGCAAGCCGATCAGTATTGGAATTATTTCTCCTTACAAAATGCAAACGGAATATTTGAAACTTGCATTGGAAGAACAGGAATATTTCAAGGATTCACAAAATCATTTTTCCATTCGTACTGTGGATGGTTTTCAAGGGCAGGAGCGTGATATCATTTGCATCAGTCTTACGCGTAGCAATGACAGAAAAGAAATAGGTTTCCTTTCGGATACACGACGCATGAATGTTGCACTCACGCGTGCAAAGAAAAAACTAATTGTGTTTGGAGATTCCGCGACATTGGCGAATCATTCCTTTTATAAAAGTTTTCTGGAATACATTGAGTCAATCGATGCTTATCGATCAGCGTGGGAATTTGTTGGGGAATAAAAAATTACCAATTACCAATTACAAGATTACCGATTACCAATGAAAAGCGGAATCGAATCTTTGTTAATCCAAAAACAATCTGCGCAATTCGCGTAATTCGCGGCTGTAAATTGAAACTAATTTGATATAGATTTTTTTTTGCGTGAGGGAACGGATAGCCCGACCCCCACAGTACTGTGGGGGGCACGCCCAGAAATTTCTGTAAATAAAAAAGGATTAAAAATCAAAAATGATATTTCACATCCTTAATTTTTAATCCTTAATCCCTAATTTGAAATCGTTTTATCTTCTAATAAATTTCATGGTTTTCTGTTCACCATTTTTATTTACAAGATTGATGAAATAAACACCAGAGGCAAAACTGCTGCAATCAACAATTGCATTCTTGTTTGTAGTTGGCGCTGAGAAAATTGTTTGTCCGAAAACATTTGTGATGGTCATTTGTACATTTCCTTCCGGAATATTGTTGATGGAAATTTGATTGTTGGCAGGATTCGGATAAATATTTATTGCAGTGGAATTGGTTGGATCGTTTATTCCCAATTCAGCACTATAATAACTATGAATGATTACCTGACCTGAATTTTCCCCTGAAGGAATTCCATCGTCTATTGCAGTTCCTGTGACGGTATAAACTGCAGGAGGAAGATGAATAGCGCGGAACGTACAAGCGTATGCTTTATAGGTTGGTGTATTTACAGTTTGCACATACGACAAAGCAGAAGCAGGTGCATTGGTGGAAATTATTGCAGTTACATTCTGATTAATTTCAGGAGTCATGAAATAAAAATCGAACATGACTGAATCCTGATTGATGGAACGGAGTGTGTCGCCTGTGTAAACATCGATCGTGTCACAAATGGTGCTGTTCATTACGAGCGGTGGAACATTTCCCAAAAGACTCGTATTGAAATAAATTTCCTGATTGTCCAACCAATCCACACCATCATTCAAACCATAAGGACCGTCAAATGTATTTCCTGTTGCATCACATTGTGCTACTTGAAAATAATCTGTTCCATTTCCCTGATTCACTCCAGTCGTGGAAGGAGAGCCACCAAATCCACCAACACCACTGGATGCATCACCAGTTGTCCATTGCATATCGCCATAGCAGAATGAAACGTTTGAACCTGCAGGAAGAATGGTGTCTAACCCGTCGGTGATGATAAGTTGGAAAGTGCTTAGCAGATCGTCGTGAGAACTATAATAACCAACTTGTTCCCACTTCACAATCATGTGTGTTGGAGTTATCTTATAATATACCAATCCACTCAGTGCAGCGCGAGTATCCACGTCTGCCCAAAAGGGAGCAATCATTTGGAAAGAAGAATTAGGGAACGCCATTGCGGTGAAGGTAGAGTAGGGCGCCCCGAAAGAAATATTTCCATTGTTATTGATGAAAAGCGAATCGTAATTCACTCCAAAAAAATTGAAGTTGAATGGAATCATGAGTGCCGACGAAGAGCCATCATCATTTCTATAATCAGGAGCTTGGTATCCATTGAATGGAACAATGGTAAAAGTGGTATCGAGTGGAACGATGCAGTTACAAGTTGTGCTTTGTGTTTGCATTGGACCTGAGTAGCGCGCATTTGCAGAATTTCTGATTTGCTGGTCAGGTTGTACTATAACATAATTTGCGTGAGCATTTAATTGCCCTGCATTTTTCATTTGCTCATAATCCTGCGGAGTTGTTTTTTGTTGCGCAGAAGCGAATGAAACGAGAAGAACCGACGAAAAAAGTAGAATGTTTTTCATGGAATTAAGTTATTGATTTTTGCCAATCAAAAGGTACGAAAATAAAGAGTTGAAAACAATACGCATTAATGAAAATCATAGAAAATGAACAAAAATGAAATTTGAAAAGATTTGGTCTGTTTATATTCGACTTTCATCTATAGTATTTGCTCAAACCATCAAATCTTTCACTGCTCGCTAATTTTCAACACGCTTCATTGTTCCTGTTTTTATGATGAATTTCATATTAGAAATTGATAATGTTAACTAAATTCGACAATATTTAATTAAATAACTCGGGAATGAAAAAGGTAGTTAAGGTTGTCAAAGTAAAGAAGCTTGGGATTTCCAAGAATAAAAAGGCTTCGAAAAAAACTATCGTTACAAGAATAAAAAATACAGCAACGACGAAAGGCCTCGAGTCATTCCAAATACTCATTGAGAATTTACCTGTTGGAGTTTTGAAACAGGGGCCAAAAGCTGAAATTATCATTTCCAATAAATCAGCCTTAAAATTATTAGGACTCACCGAAAGTCAGTTATTAGGTAAAACATCTTTTGATCCTGATTGGAGTGTTATTCATGAAGATGGCTCCCCTTTTCCGGGTCCAACTCATCCTGTTCCCGTAGCTATCGCAACAAAAAAAGTTGTTCGTGAGGTGGTGATGGGTGTTTTTCGTCCGCGTACAAAAGATAGAGTTTGGCTTTTGGTAGACGCGATTCCTCAATTTGATTCAAAGAAGAAGTTGGATCATGTCATTTGTACGTTCACCGATATCACCGAGAAGAAAAGACTGTTGGCGGAAAATGAAATGATTCTCCGCAAGCAGAACGAAAAATCATTGCTCTTGAAGGAAGAGCAACTTCGTACAATTATTCAAACCTCCTTGAGCGGTTTTTTGTTATCTGATATGCAAGGAAAATTGCTTGACGTAAATGATGCGTATTGCAAAATGAGTGGCTACAGTAAGGAGGAATTGTTACGAATGAAAATTTCAGATTTGGAAAGTGTTGAATTGCTTAGCGAGGTGAAATCCCATGTGAAAAAAATTATTGAAGTAGGAGCAGACCGTTTTGAATCGAAACACAGAAAAAAAGATGATAGCGAGTTTGATGTTAGAATAAGTGTTCAATTCAATTCAATTATTGGGCAAAACCTAGTTACTTTCGTCGATGATATTTCAGAAAGCAAGAAGGCGGAAAAAAAGCTTATTGAATACAACGAGATTTTGCTGACCTTAAATAAAGACATGGAAAACTTTGGTTATGTAGCAGTGCACGATTTCAAATCACCGATCAATAATCTGCAGGCTCTGGTTGCTTTAATTGAAGAGAAGAAGGGTGTTAAACCTGAAATGGAACCTCTTTTTGAAAAAATCAAATTCTCACTTGATAAATTGCAGGCTAAAGTTTTGTTGTTGAATGAGGCAATTAGTTCTCGGCGGGTAGATGGTCAACAAAATGAATACCTCAGTTTTGAAAAGACATTTGCAGAAATCAGAACGGATATGGAAGAGCAAATAAAAGAAACAGGTGCAACTATTGTGGCCGACTTTTCAAAATGTACGCATATTCATTATCCTGCTATTCACTTACAAAGTTTAATGCAAAACCTTTTGTCAAATGCAATAAAATATCGTCAAGATGATATTGTTCCAATTGTAAAAATCACCACTTTTCTGGAAGAGGGAAAGCCATGTATGACGGTGGAAGATAATGGACTTGGGATCGACTTGGAGTTACAAAAGGAGAAAATGTTTGGTTTATTCAATCGTTTTCACACGCATATAGAAGGAAAAGGAATTGGATTGTATTTGGTTAATTCCATTATCAGTTCGCATAGAGGAAAGATTGAAGTAACGAGTGAGGTAAATAGGGGAACCACATTTAAATTGTATTTATCCAATGAAGAAAATTGAATCAGTCTTGTTGGTTGAAGATGATGAAATCACAAATCTCTTTCAAAAAAAGTCCTTCAGAAATTTTGAATTACAATAATTCTGGAGGCGTTTAATGGAAAAGAGGTAACCGAGATCCTGGTGAATAATTCTCCCGATTTGATTCTTCTTGATTGAAGCATATCTGTGATGGACGTTTTTTGATTTTTAAAGGAAAGAATAAAAAGAAAACTGAGTGCAGAAACAAAAATCATCGTTCTCACTTCCTCAGTCGATGGAGGTGAAAAGGAAATGACAAAGAAGTGCAAGGATGTGATTGCGTTTTTGGAGAAGCCACTCAGTAAAGCAAAAATCATGGAATGCTTGAATATGAACTCCGATTAAAACGGAGACAACAATTTTCAATTCTCAGTCCAACTCAATTCTCCCGCACCATCAATTCGTCCGTAAAATTTTTTAAAATGGATTTTTTTGTTGAGTCTACCTGCACACTTTCAAGGGCTGAAATTCCAGTTTGATACTGTTTGTGCATTTCATCTTCCGCAAATTTTTTCACGCCAAGTTGGTCGTAAATATTTTTAACGGCTTCAATTTTTTTCGACGCATCTTCTTCTGAAAATAAAGACAAGTGTTGCAATTCATCTTTCTGATTTTGATTTGCTAATTCAAAAGCCTTCAACAATAAATAGGTTTTTTTATTGGCAACAATATCGCCACCAACTTTTTTGCCGAATTTATTTGCGTCACCGAAAACATCCAAAATATCGTCTTGTAATTGAAAGGCAAGGCCAACATGTTTTCCAAATTCATATAATTTTTTCGCTTCCACTTTATCTGCACCAGCGCAAATCGCTCCGATTTCCAATGAGGCCGCCAGTAAAACAGAAGTCTTCAATTCAATCATGTTTAAATAATCGTCAATGGAAACCGTTGAAAGTTTTTCGAAATCCATGTCGAGTTGTTGTCCTTCACAAACTTGCAATGCAGTTTTTGTAAAAATGTCCAACACCTCAGGCAATATTTCTTTTGGACTCATCGCCAATTGACGAACGGCTTCTGTGTGCATGGCATCACCGCTTAATATGGCGATGTTTGAATTCCATTTTGTAAAAACACTTTGTTTTCCTCTGCGCAAAGGGGCATTATCCATGATGTCATCGTGCAACAAAGTGAAATTGTGAAAAAGTTCAATTCCTTTTGCGGCATTAAGTGCACACGTAACATCTTCAGAAAATAATCCCGCGCCTATTAAAGTAAGTAATGGCCGCATTCTTTTTCCACCAATGGAAAGTGTGTAACGAATGGGTTCGTATAAACCACTTGGATTTTCTGGAAGTGAATTACTGAACCCAGAAAAAGATTCTTCCAATAGCTGATGGTACTTCTTCAAATCCACTATTATAGAATAAAAGTTGTGTCGGTTAATAGTTTTTTAATTCCCTCCTCAAGCGGGATCAATTCCCGATGAAGAAGTTGTTTCATTTTTGTAGTGTCGGGTTTTCTTCTAGTCATGTCACCTTCTGTCAATGCAGGAAGAAAAACAATTTTAGAAGAAGATTTTGTCAAGCGAATGATCAGTTGTGCAAGTTCGAGAATGGAAGTTTCAATTTCACTTCCAATATTAATTACATCATCAACAGATTTTTCATTCAAAAAAGCTTCCATGCAAGCATCAGCATTGTCGTCAATAAAACAGAAAGTGCGGGTTTGTTTTCCATCACCGTTGATTGTAATCGGTTCGTTTTTCAAGGCAGCTTGAATGAAACGTGAAATAACGAAATCAGGACTTTGTTTTGAGCCGTAGGTGTTGAAGAAACGGAAAATGGTATAACTCAGACCATACTCTTTGTGGTACGCTTTTAAATACGCTTCTCCTGCATTTTTCACAATGGCATAAGGAAGTCTGGAATTCAGGGGAGTTGTTTCCTCATTCTGTGGATATTCAACGGGCTCGCCATAAACTTCTGATGACGAAGAAAAGAATACGCGTTTTGATTCAGAGGTTGCTGCCAAATTCAGGATATTTCGCATGCCTTGCAAATCCTGTAATACCAATAAAGGGTGATCCAAAGTTCTTTGCACTCCAACAACCGCAGCATAATGAAAAACATATTTAAAATGGTGCAGAAGGAAAACGTCGGTTATATCATTAAAATTATTGACATCTGCCTTTATGAATTCAATGTTGTTATAAACGGATTTTGGAAGTTTCTTCAGGTCGCCAGTCAACAAGTTGTCTACTATTACAACATAGTTTTTAGGATCAGCAGCCAATCTTTTCACCACTGAACTGGCAATAAAACCGGCACCGCCTGTAACTAGAATCTTCACAATATCTGACGAGGATGAGTTGGCCATAATTTATATTACTGATTTACTAAATTCAAAAGATATTCTCCATAGCCACTTTTCAATAAGGGTTGAGCAATTTTTTTCAATTGTTCTTTATCGATATACCCCATTCGAAAAGCAACTTCTTCAACGCATCCTACTTTTAATCCTTGTCGTTCTTCAATAACCTGCACAAATTGTCCCGCTTGTGTCAAGGAGGCAAATGTACCTGTATCTAGCCATGCTGTGCCACGTTGTAAAATTCCCACTTTCAATTTCCCGCTCTCAAGATATTTTTTATTGACGTCGGTAATTTCACATTCACCACGTGCACTTGGTTTCAGATTTTTTGCAATTTCAACAACGCTATTGTCGTAAAAATACAATCCAGGAACGGCATAATTTGATTTAGGTTGTTTTGGCTTTTCTTCAATAGATAGTGCTTTTCCATTGGTATCAAATTCCACAACACCGTATCGTTCAGGATCGGAGACGTGGTATGCAAATACAACTCCTCCTTCAGGATTATTATTTTCCAAAAGCAATCCGCCGATTCCTGCACCGTAAAAAATATTGTCGCCAAGAATCAATGCAACTTTTTCTTTCCCAATGAATTTTTCACCCAATACAAAAGCTTGCGCAAGTCCATTCGGAACTACTTGTTCCACATAACTGAATTCACAACCCAATTGTTTGCCATCACCAAGTAATCTTTTGAAGTTAGGCAAGTCTGTGGGAGTTGAAATAATCAATATTTCACGAATGCCCGCCATCATCAAAACGGAAAGTGGATAATAAATCATCGGCTTGTCATAAACAGGCATGAGTTGTTTACTCACGGCAAGTGTCAAGGGATGAAGTCGTGTGCCAGATCCTCCAGCGAGAATAATTCCTTTCATTTCAGTTGTCGGTTTTCAATGGTCAGTAGGAAGCGAGCAATTGGTAACAAAAAATTATAATTGAAAGATGAAAAATTTATTCTGCACATCTGCCGATCATTTGGCAGCATCTTCTTGTTGAATCACTAATTTCCCAGAATCAATATCTTCTTCCTCATCATAAATCTCAATTAGCGGTTCTTTCATGAATGCTTTTGTGGCAGTACGTTTTTCGAGTGAAAGCAAAATGCAAGGCAGCAGAATCAGATTTGTTGCAAGCGAAACAATCAGTGTGATGGATAGTAAAATTCCAAGTGCAACAGTTCCACCAAAACTGGAAAGAACAAAAATGGCAAATCCGAAAAACAAAATGGTATTGGTATAAACCATACTCACACCAGTTTCATGAATCGCATTGGAAACCGCTTTGGAATAATTGGATGGAGAAAGTTTTCTTAGCTGATGACGATATTCCGTAAGAATATAAATAGTTCCGTCGGAAGCAATACCGAACGCAATGGAGAAAATCAGAATTGTGGAAGATTTGAAAGGGATGCCAAGAAATCCCATGATTCCAGCCGTAATCACAAGCGGAATCAAACAAGGAAGTTTTGATAATACAATAATCCAAACAGAGCGGAACAATACCATTCCAAGAATAAGAATCAATCCAATTGCAATCAACAAACTCACAAACAAGTGATGTAGCATGTAATCAAAACTGCGCAAGAACATTCTGGAATTTCCTGTGAGGTCAACATTGAAATATTTTCTTGGGAAAAGTGAATCAACTGCTGGTGTTATTTTTGCAAAAACACGTTTAGCACTATCTGAACCAACGTCGGCCATCTGAATGCTGATTCTTGTGTAACGGTAAGTTGAATCAAGAAAGGCACTTAGTTTTTTCTGTTGTTGCTTGTCGGCTTTTTGTCCTGGTTTTGGTTTGAAATAATTTGCAATTTGACTTTTGTCGCTCAAATTATTTGGAAGTCTGTACGCAACTTTTTTTCCACCTTTTAGAGCTTGGTTTGAAAATTTTACTGCCTCAACAATAGAAACTGGTTTTGAGAACTCAGGCCTTGCAGCAATAACATTTTGCAATGCATTGATTCGATCCAACACATCACCTTCCTGGTCAAAAATATTCTTCGGGCCCAATGTATCACCAGCGTAATCTTTAGGATTTGGAACAATTCCTTTTTTTGCAAGTGAATCTCTTACCGCTTTTGTCAATTGAGGTTTTACTTCCAACGCAATTTCGAAAGGAAGAATGCCATTAAAATGTTTTTCAAAAAACTTTAGGTCCGTATAAATTGGAGAATCTTTTGGAAGATCATCCACTACATAACCATTCACTTTGATTTTCAGAAATCCTAAAACAGAAATCAAGGTGACAATTGCAACGGTAAAATAAATTGTGCGTCGGCGATTATGAACGAGGGTGTTTATGCTGTCCATTAATTTGTTGATCCGCTTGCCTTCAAGGTGTTTCATCTGCTTCGGTTTTGGTTCCGGCAGATAAGAGAAAATAATTGGTGTGAGAATGAGCGCAATGAAATAAGTAGTCATGACATTGATTGCGGCAACAACACCGAATTCAACAAGCATGGAACTATTTGTAAAATAAAAAACACCGAAGCCAATAGCAGTAGTCAAATTCGCAAGGAAATTGGAAAGCCCAACTTTCTGTACCATTCGCGAAAGCGCTTTCGTTTTGTTTCCGTGCTTGAGTAATTCTTCTTGATATTTATTGATCAGGAAAATACAATTCGGAATCCCGATGATTACAATGAGCGATGGAATCAAACTGGTAAGAATGGTAATCTTGTAATCAAACAATGCGATTGTTCCAAGTGACCATGCAAGTCCAACAAGCACAACTATCAAGGAAAAAAATACGGCATTGAAATAACGGAAGAAAATAAATAGGATTACTGCTGTAACGAAAATGGAAAGCAGCAAAAATAAAACGCCTTCGCCTCCAATCATTCGCATATATTCTGTGCGGATGTAAGGCATTCCCGAAAAATGCATTTCTACATGATTCGCTTTCCCAAATGCCAAAGCTTTTTCTTTGATGCTTGCAACAATTCCAAGTCTGTTTTTTGTATTCAGTTCTTTCTGAGTAAAGGTTACGGCCATTACCGTAACATGATCTTTCTTGTTGATGATGAGACCCTCGTAAGCAGGAAGATTAAAAATAATTTTTTTGATGCTGTCAGCTTCCTCTTGTGTTGTCGGCAGATGCTTGACAATTTGTGGGTATTCAAATTTTTCAAGACTGTCATTTGGAACAACATTGTAAAGTCGTCCAGTTGACATTACCTCCTGAATACCCTCAATTTTTTTTATGGTATCTCCAAGATTACACCAGTCCTGAAATTTTTTGAGTTGGAACATGGTTGAATCCTGAAATCCAAAAATCAAAACATTTCCATCTTCACCATAACGCGCTTTGAAGGCTTCGTAATCGATATTTAGGGAATCGTCTTTTGGAAGGACTCGGGCATATTTGTAGGAAAGTGAGAGATGCGATTTCGCCTCATAAATCATGAATGCGCTAATGAGTGACATCACGATAATAATCGTGACGCGATTACGCAAAATAAGATGAGATAACTTAGCCCACATAAAATTCCAAACTCAATGGACAAGATTTTTCAGATGAAAAACGGATCCAGGTTTTGACTTTTCAATGAAGGGTAAAAGTAAGTATTTTCGGGTGATAGGATAGGGGTTGTTTTATATTAATATGCTCATCTTTGCCCCTCTATGCCACAGATTTCCCTCTTCCGCCTTTTCCTGATTTTTCTTAAAATTGGAACTGTGTCTTTTGGAGGTTATATTGCTCTTGTGGCAGCGGTTCGAAAGGAGCTTTGCTCTAAAAGAAATCTGCTGAATGATGAACAGATCCTTGATTTTACAACTTTAGGAAATGTTTTGCCAGGGCCACTTTCCACCAATGTAATTGCTGCATGTGGCTATGCAATTCGTGGTATGGCAGGAGCAATTGCAGGATTGTTAGGTGTAATTCTTCCAGCTTTGATTCTGATTTGTGTTTTGTCGGAGGCTTATTTCCATTATGGAGCATCATCCGTTATGATAAAAATATTTCAGGGGTTTCTTCCTGGAGTTGCAGCGATCATTGCAGCAACAGTATGGTCATTGGTAAGAAAAAACATTTCAAATCCATTGCAGGTGTTTATTGTGCTCGCTGCAGGAACAGCAATTGTTTTACTTAAGGGCTTTCTCATCACACTTTTCGTAATAATCATTTCTGGAGTAATTGGTTTTTTCTTTTTCAATAAAAAAACGAAAAATCAAAATGAAAAACCCCATGTCCCAAGCCCCAAATCCCAAGTCCCATTCGTAAGTGCAATTTCATTATTCGTGATTGGATTAATCATTTTTATTTTTCATCCAGCGTCACTTTTATTACAGGAATTGAGAATGCTGGGACTCACTTTCGGTAGTATTAGTGTGACTTTATTTGGAGGGGGTTATGTTTTTATTTCCGCCATTGAAAAAGTGGTTGTCGGTTTGCATCATTGGGTGTCGTCAAAAGAATTTGCAGATGGAATTGCGATGGGACAAATTACTCCAGGACCAGTTGCCATTACTGCATCATTTGTTGGATATAAAGTGGCAGGGATTTGGGGCGCAATTATTTCTGCATTAACGATTTTTATTCCACCTGCATTTATCATGTTGCTCGCTCAACAATTCATCGATCGAATAAAGGGAAGGCCGTCGGTTGAAGCCGTGTTTAAAGGCGTGCGACCAGCAGTTATCGGAATGATTTTAGTGTCAGTATGGGTGATTGGAAAAAGTGCTCCACACGATTGGCAATCAGCAGTGATTTTCATAACGATTCTTATTCTCGCGTTATGGAAAAATATGGATAGTGCTATTCTTATTCCGATTGCAGGTGTGATGGGATATTTGTTGCATTTTATTTGAAAAAATTGTCTTAAAAAAACACAATCTGAACTCAACCGAAATTCAACGCTCCGATTTTGTTTACTAACTTTAATAAATCGGACGGGGTAGAAATTCAATGCAGGCACAATCTTTTTTTTCATTAATCAGGAGTTTTACTTTCAAGCGCAATCTCAACGCCATGAAAGTGCTTTCATCATTCTATTGGTCGAAGTGGAATAAGAAAGCTACGCAATGGGGCATGCCAATCAGTGTTTCAATCGAACCAACTACTTCTTGTAATCTGCGTTGTCCTGAATGTCCAAGTGGTCTTAGAAGTTTTACCAGACCAACAGGAATGTTGGATGAAAAGTTTTTTCGCAAATCGATTGATGAAATGAGTTCGCATTTATTATACATTACGTTTTATTTTCAAGGTGAACCGTATTTAAATCCGAATTTTTTGGAGATGGTGAAGTATGCAAATTCAAAACGGATTTATACATCTACCTCAACAAATGCTCATTATCTCGATGACGCAACCGCAAAACGTACAGTGGAATCTGGATTGGAAAGACTGATCATTTCCATTGACGGAACAACACAAGAAACCTATTCCTCTTATCGTGTAGGCGGAAATTTGGATAAGGTAATTGAAGGCACAAAAAATGTCTTGAAATGGAAAAAACAATTGCGATCGTCAACGCCACATCTAATTTTTCAATTCCTTGTTGTGAAACAAAATGAACATCAAGTTGAGCATGTGAAATTTCTCGCTGAAGAATTAGGAGTGGATGAAGTGTTATTGAAAACGGCTCAGATAAATGATTTTGAAAATGGAAATGCCTTGATTCCAACACAGGAAAAATATTCGCGCTACAAACAGAAAGCTGATGGAACTTGGGTGAATAAAAATAAATTTGAGAATCATTGCTGGAAAATGTGGAACTCTTGTGTAATAACTTGGGATGGCGCGGTTGTTCCATGTTGTTTTGATAAGGATGCCACACATCGTTTGGGAATGCTAACGGATTTTTCGATGAAACAAATTTGGCATAGTGAGCCTTATAATAGGTTTCGTGCAGCAGTGTTGACTTCCAGGAAAGATATTGATATTTGTAAAAATTGTTCAGAAGGCACTAAGGTATGGGCCGATTAAAAATTTATTTTTTCGTCCTATGCTTTTCGTTTGTTTTTTCAACTTGCGCAAAACCTACTGCGCGAAAAAATCAAATTGACAGGCAAAAACATCATCATACTTATCATTATTCGGTTCATCTTTTTTCAGTGGCAAATTTGCCTTCCGAAATCAGTGAGTCATCCGGACTTGTTTTAACTTCTGAAAATTCTCTTTGGACGCATAATGACAGTCGTGGGAAACCCGATATTTTCAATTTGGATTCCCTCGGAATTCTGAAGAGAAAAATTACGCTGACCAACGAAAACAATATTGATTGGGAAGAAATCACAAAAGACATCAGCGGAAATGTTTATGTAGGTGATTTTGGCAATAACGAATGCAAGCGACGTCAATTGATGATTTATAAAATCCCCAATCCTGATTTTATAAAATCAGATTCCATTTCTGCTCAAGACATTATTTTCACCTATCCCGATCAAATTGATTTTCCTCCGAAAAATCATGCGATGAATTTTGATGCGGAGGCCATGATTGAATTCAAACAATCGATTTATGTTTTTTCAAAAAACCGAAGTGAACCTTATTCTGGATATACCAAGCTGTATTGCCTTCCCGCATTGCCCGGTCGTTATGTCGCGCAATTGGTGGATAGTTTTTATACAGGACATTCTTCAGTTAAAGAATGTTCTATTACCGGAGCAGCAATAAATAAATCACACTCGACTCTTGTGTTGATCAGTCATGAAAAAATCTGGGTGTTTACAGATTTTAAGGGTGATCATTTTTTTAGTGGGAATGTTGTTGAACTTTCTTTTTACGGGAAGAATTTGTCAATGGAAGGAGTTTGTTTCAAAAGCAATAATGAAATTTATTTGACCGAAGAACGATCTGCACCAGGAAGTGGAAAATTATTTTATCTGGATTTGACAGAAGTTTTGAAGTTGGAATAGGGGAGAACTCAGAATTCTTCTATTGATTGTTGAAACTTGTCAATGTTATAATAGATTCGTTTACCAAGTTGAAATATTAGTAGAAATAAAAAAAACGCCCCGAAATTTCCGGAGCGTTTTTTTATTGTAAATATTAAATTAAACAGTCATGATCTCTTTCTCTTTCACTTCAAGATGTTTGTCAACTTTTGTGCTGAAATTATCTGTCATGATTTGAATTTTTGCTTCGGCTTCTTTTCCTTCATCTTCAGGCAAACCATTTTTGATTAATTTTTTTACTTCTTCATTTGCATCACGACGAGAATTGCGCACACTTACTTTTGCAGTCTCACCTTCGTTTTTCGCTCTCTTCACCAAATCTTTTCTACGGTCTTCTGTCATTGGAGGAATCGAGCAAATTACAATCGTTCCATTGTTAGTCGGATTGAATCCAAGATTTGCAGCTTGAATTGATTTGGTAATTGGTTCCAACATTGCCTTTTCCCATGGCTGAACAGAAATTGTTCTAGCATCTGGCGTATTGATGTTTGCAACTTGAGTGAGTGGTGTATTGTTTCCGTAATAATCTACGTACAGTCCATCAAGAATTCCCGCATTAGCGCGACCACCTCGGATTTTCACCAATCCCTCTTCCAGATGTTGCATAGCAGCCTGCATGGCTTCTTCTGCGCTATCGATGATAAATTTCAGTTCTTCATTCATACTGCTAAAATAGTGTAAAAGTGACAAGTGACAAGTGGCAATTGTTTTTCAAATATTTTCTCGCCAATCAACGAATTTAGAATCCAACCAGTGTTCCAACTCCATCGCCATCAACAACCTTTTTCAAATTCCCCTTTTTGTTCATGTCGAACACAATAATTGGAAGTTTATTCTCCTTGCATAATGTAAATGCAGTCATGTCCATTACGTTGAGATTTTTCTCGTACACTTCGTCAAAAGTAATGGTTTGGAATTTCGTTGCTGTCTTATCTTTTTCCGGATCTGCAGTATAAATTCCATCCACGCGTGTCCCTTTTAATACCACATCAGCTTCAATTTCTATTGCACGAAGTGAAGCGGCAGTGTCAGTTGTGAAATATGGGTTTCCTGTCCCAGCTCCAAAAATCACCACACGATTTTTTTCCAAATGACGCACAGCCCGGCGACGGATATATGGTTCGCAAATCTGATTCATTTCAATAGCCGATTGCAAACGTGTTTGGACTTCCAATTTCTCCAATGAGGCTTGCAAAGCCATGCTGTTAATCATCGTTGCAAGCATTCCCATATAATCTCCCTGCACGCGATCCATTCCACCATTCTCAGCCTGAATTCCTCTGAAAATATTTCCACCTCCAATTACAATAGCCACTTGAACTCCAGCATCTACGATTCCTTTTATTTCCAGCGCATATTGACTGAGAACATCGTGGTCGATACCAAATTGTTTATTGCCCATAAGTGCTTCACCACTGAGCTTGAGAAGAATTCGTTTGTATTTCATTGTTGCGACGATTGGGAATGACAAAAAAAATCCCCCCCACATTTCTGTGGGGGGGAAGAAAATTAACCGAGAATAATTCGTTGAAACCCGGTAACCGTTAATTCCTTATCGGAATCTTGTAGGTACTGGCGAATTGTTTTCTTATTGTCTTTGATAAACTCCTGATTGAGGAGCGTAGATTCTTTATAGAACTTGTTGATTTTTCCCTGAGCGATTTTCTCAACCATTTCTTCAGGTTTTCCTTCAGCACGAATTTGTTCGCGAGCAATTTCAAGTTCGCGTTCAAGCAATGTGGTATCAACATCGTCTTTGTCAACAGCAACAGGAGCCATCGCAGCAACTTGCATTGCTACATTTTTTCCAATTTCTTCAGAAACCTCTTTGTTGAAACCAACAATACAAGCCAATTTATTTCCTGGGTGATTGTATGCAACAACAGATTTAGCAGAAACTTGTTCGTATTTCTTAAGTTCAATTTTTTCACCGATACGGCCAACCATTTCAATGATCTTTTCACCTACTGTCATTCCTGCAAAAGGAAGTGTCAATAAAGTTTCAAGATCAGCAGGAGCTTTTTCAAGGGCAAGAGTTGCCATATCGTCAGCTGTTTTTCCGAAATCTTCGTTAATTGCTACGAAATCTGTTTCGCAATTAATTACGACAAGAATTCCGCGGGAGCCATTTGTTTTAGCAATAACTTTTCCCTCTTTCGCATCACGGTCGCTGCGATTCGCTGCAACTTTTTGTCCTTTTTTGCGAAGAAGATCAATTGCAGCTTCAAAATCACCGCTAGTTTCTGTTAGGGCTTTTTTGCAATCCATCATGCCAGCACCTGTCATGGTGCGAAGCTTGTTAACGTCAGAAGCAGTGATCGTAACAGACATATTCGTAAGAATAAAAACTTTAGTAATTAAGAATTATTAGCGGCGTGGACGGCTTGGACCACCACCTGTATTTCCACCACCTCTTGGACCACCACGGCCAGCACCAGGTTTTCCTTGTGCGCCAGGTTTTCCTTGCGAACCAGGTTTTCCTTGAGCGCCTGCATTTACAGGTTTGCGTTTAAGACCAGGCTTTCTTTCTCCACCGATTTCCTCTTCTTCTTCAGCTAGCAAACGAGCGGTACGTTGCTCATCGGTCATCTCTTCTTTTTCTTCGTCAGCTTTGTCTTTATCAACTTTGCGTTCTTCGAGACCTTCTGCAATAGATTTGCAAACGATATCCATGATCAATTTGATAGAAGTAGAAGCATCATCGTTTGCAGGAATTGCATGATCCACTTTATTTGGGTCAGCATTTGTGTCAACGATTGCGAAAGTTGGGATACCCAAACGTTTTGCTTCAGCAACTGCGATGTGTTCTTTTACGATATCAATAATGAAAATCGCTGCAGGAAGACGAGTTAGATCTGCAATAGAACCAAGGTTATGTTCAAGTTTCGCGCGTTCGCGGGAAAGCATGAGTTTTTCTTTTTTGGAAAGGTTTTCGAAAGTTCCATCGATAGCCATTTTATCAATGCTACCCATTTTGCGAACCGCTTTACGAATGGTTGCAAAGTTGGTAAGCATTCCACCAGGCCAACGTTCTGTAACGTATGGCATTCCAACCGCTTTTACGCGTTCAGCAACGATATCTTTTGCTTGCTTTTTTGTAGCAACAAAAAGAATTTTTTTGCCGGAACGTGTGATGGATTTCATCGCATTGCATGCTTCTTCAATTTTGACAACAGTCTTATTGAGATCAATAATGTGAATACCATTCTTCTCTGTGAAGATATAAGGAGCCATTGCTGGATTCCACTTACGTTTCAAGTGGCCAAAATGTGCGCCAGATTCGAGGAGTTCGTTGAAAGATGTTCTTGACATGTACTTCTACTATGAATTGTGAAAAAAATCGATGGAGAATTAACGTTTGCTGAATTGGAAACGACGACGTGCTTTACGACGACCGAATTTCTTACGCTCAACCATACGAGGATCGCGTGTCATCAAACCTTCAGCGCGAAGCTTTGGTTTGTTTTCAACATCAACCTCAACGAGTGCGCGGGAAATTGCAAGTCGGATAGCTTCTGCTTGTCCGGTTACACCACCACCTTCAACGTTTACTTTGATGTCCCATTGACCAGCGTTGTTTGTCAATGTCAATGACTGAGTTACTTTATTTTGGAGAACTTCTGTTGGGAAGTATTCCTTATAATCACGATTATTAATTGTGATTACGCCGTTACCACGCTCCATATAGATACGTGCGATTGCTGTTTTACGACGGCCAAGTTTATTGATGACTTCCATTATGGGCGCTCTTTAATTTTTTTGAGATCAACTTTCTGTGGATTCTGTGCTACTTGTTCGTGTGCGGCTCCAGCGTAAATAAATACATTACGACGAAGACGATCACCAAGACGGGTTTTCGGCAACATACGGCCGATTGCATGTTCGAGTAAACGCTCTGGATTTTTGTCCAAAAGCATTTTAGGAGTGGCAAAACGCTGCCCACCAGGATAACCTGTGTAGCGAGTGTAAACCTTCTCGTCCATTTTTTTTCCAGTAAAACGAACTTTCTCTGCATTGATAATCACGACATTGTCGCCACAATCAACGTGAGGAGTGTAAGCTGTTTTATGTTTTCCGCGAACCAAATAAGCAACCTTGCTTGCAAGGCGTCCAACTGTTTCATTTTCGGCGTCAACCAATAGCCAGCTTTTTGTAGCTGTTACTTTGTTGACATTTTTTGTTTTGTAAGATACTGTATCCACTTGATTTTCAGTTCAATAGTTCTACTAATGCAGAATTGTCCCTTATTACGGGGGTGCGAAGATAAACACATTATCTGTCCTGACAAATTTATACACAAAGAAATTGTTGAAATCTCAGCAAAGGCGGATGATAAAGGGATGATTATGAATAATTTTCAGTGTCAATCTGGATTGTTATCGTATCGTTATAATAGTGTAGACCTGCATATTAGTGCGATAAATCATATATTTTTGTCGACAAACTTCGATTATTGTATGAATAGTCTGATTTTTGTCGAAAATATTGAAACTCATAAATCCTTTAGTAATGAAAGCAAAACTTTCACTTTTCATAAGTTTATTTTTCTCCATTTCAGGTTTTGCTCATTCTGATGTTGACGTTGTAAATCCATTTGTTGCGTTTTTCGAGGAAGCTTATCAACAGCATCCAGAAATTCCACGTGGACTTCTTGAATCTGTTTCCTTTAATAACACACACTTCAATCATATTACACACCAAGCGGGTGAAGAAGGAAGTTGCGTTGGAATGCCAAAAGCTTTTGGAGTAATGGGAATGTTTCTTGATGGGGAAAATTATTTCAACAATAATCTTGATTTGATTTCACGTCTGTCAGGCTATTCAGTTTATGAAATTTTAAATAGTCCTGAAAAAAATATTCTTGCTTATGCCAAAGCATACGCCAGCATTGACAATGAACTTTCTGTCGGGAAAAAATCGAACAACAAAATTGATCGAGTTGCTTCGGTACTCATTGCGTTGAGTGAATTGCCACACACTACTAATGGACAGTGGTTCGCTTTAAACACACAGCTTTACGGTTATTTTGTTTTCATGAACAATTCGCACTACCAATCGATTTATGGTTTTGCCAATCCACATTTTAATTTGGAAAATTATTTTGGAGATAATTATAAAATACTTAGTTCCTCTTCCATTATGATTTCAGAAGATGAGATCAATGATAAAAATGGAGATAGTTTTCGATTAGGAAGTAATCAGGAAGTTGAATCGGCCGATTATGGTCCAGCAATTTGGAATGCCGCCGCAACGTGTAATTACACTGTAGGAAGAACACAGGCAATTTCTGCGGTAACCATTCATGATGTAGAAGGAAGTTATGCAGGTTGTATTTCTTGGTTTCAGAATTGCGCAGCAGTTGTATCAGCGCACTACGTGGTGCGTTCTTCTGATGGACAGGTTACACAAATGGTTCTTGAAGCAAATAAGGCTTGGCATGTAGGTTCGGAAAATCCGTATACAATAGGAATTGAACATGAAGGTTATGCTGCACAAACCGGTTGGTATACGAATGCGATGTATGCAGGAAGTGCTGGACTATGTGCGGACATTTGCGCAAGCGGATATGGAATTAGTCCCTTGCGTACAGGTTGGTGGCCATGGCTCCACACAACTTATTATAATGTTTCAAGCATTCCTGGCTCATGCGTAAAAATAAAAGGACATCAACATTTTCCGAATCAAACACATAATGATCCTGGACCGAATTGGGATTGGAATTATTTTTATGAGCTAATCAATCCTCCACCTGCTGCAACAGTTTATACAACTTCAACTGGAAATATATTTGATTCCGGAGGAGCAAGTGGAAATTACACGAACGATGAAAGAAGTATTTGGAGAATATCGCCAACCGCCGCTACGTCGGTTACACTTACATTCAATTCTTTTAACACAGAAAGCACTTGGGACTATTTATATATCTATGATGGAAATTCTATTAACGCTCCATTGATTGGATATTATACAGGAACAAATTCTCCAGGTACAATAATTTCTAGTGGAGGATCACTCACATTGGAATTTCGAAGCGATTGCGCCACACCCGGAGTTGGTTGGAATGCAAGTTGGACAAGTAATGCGACGTCTAATATTCCTGCGAATCTTTTTGTCACATCGTTGACATGTCCAAATATTGGTGTGATTTTGAATTGGACAAATTCGGGAGCTGCGTGGTCTGTTGATGTTTCTAGAGATCCAACTTTCACATCGTATTATACTAAAACCGTTGCGAATTTAACGAGCGTTGCATGTCCTGGTGGTTTTTGTAATTATCCGGGTTGTACGACTTACTTGAAGTTTCAACCGAATACAACTTACTATTGGAGAATTTTTGATGGAACAACACATACTGCAGGATCGAGTTTTACAACTCCAATTTGTCAATATTCCGATTTTAATTGTTCGGGGACTTTTGATGATACGGGCGGACCATCGAATCCATACACAGGAAATGAGGATTATACTTATGTCATTACACCAACGAATGCAGCTTCAGTAACAATGAATTTTTCAAGTTTTGATCTTGAGCCAAACTTTGATTCGCTGTTTATTTATAATGGTGCATCAACTGCTGCGCCACTGATTGGAGCATACACAGGCACCAATTCACCTGGAACCGTTTCGTCAACAGGAGGAGCAATCACCTTGCATTTCATTTCAGATCCATTTGTAAATAATGCAGGATTTGCATCAACATGGTCTTGCACCCAACTCTCAACTGACATAAATGAAAACACAAACGCATTTTCGTTGAATGCTTTTCCAAATCCATTTACAGATGAGTTGCATGTCAAGTATTTTCTTGCAAAAAATTCGGATGTTCAATTGTTTCTAGTTGATGTTTTGGGAAGAGAAATCCAAATTCCTATTGTAAACAATCAATTGGAAGGAACGCATGAACTGGAAATTGATTTGAATAAACTCAATGTTTCAAAAGGAATTTATTTCTTGCGATTAAATGTGAACGAAGAATTTTCGACCGTGAAAATATTTAGGAATTAAATTTTGAGAACCCCTAATTAAGGATGAAGAGGAATCTTCATCCTTTTTTTATATCCGAATTCCAATTATCAAAATGTATGTTAAGTAACAGCATTAAGCTTGTTCCCAAATACATATTATTTTA
>CAIQQJ010000096.1 GCA_903873905.1 uncultured Flavobacteriales bacterium | reverse complement strand
CACTTGTCGAACCAATATCTTTACAATTACATTGGCATTTCTCCTGGTGATGCATATGATGAAAGCAAATTGAAATCGGCGAGCAAACGTTTGAAGGAATTATCATTCGCGAGAGAAACAAAATCGTACACTTTGCTTTTCACTGAAAAATACACCAAACTCACTCTGTTCCTCGACAAAAAACGTTCCGGACAATTTGATGGAATCCTGGGATTTCTTCCAGACAGCAGAACAGGGAAAATTCTTTTTACAGGTGATGTTCAACTTCGATTGCAAAACAGTTTTGCGCATGGAGAAATAATTGAAATGAATTGGCGAAAGTTGCAGGAGCAAACGCAAGACTTGAAAGCGCATTTCAATTATCCATATTTGCTTCGCACACCATTGGGAATTGATTACTCCATCAAACTTTACAAACGCGATACTACTTACATTGATGTCAATCAAACCTTCGGATTGCAATATTTATTTTCTGCCAATACAAGTCTGAATGCATTTGTAAAACGAAAAAGCACAAATCTGCTTTCCACGAGTGGCTTGGAAACTCTAACTGTGCTCCCTCCCTACGCTGATATCAATACCACTTCATATGGACTTGGATTTCATCGCGAACAATTGGATTATCGATTCAATCCAAGAAAAGGATATGCCTTCACCATCATCAGTGATATCGGAAATCGCAACATTCAGAAAAATGCGAAATTGAATCCGATCATTTACAATAATCTCGCACTTCGATCGACCCAAATGACTGGAGAATTATTGTTGGAAAAATTCTGGCCATTCGGAAAACGCAGTACGATTAAAACAGGATTACAATCGGCATGGATTTATAATACAGGAACGATTTTCCGTAATGAACTTTTTCGAATTGGTGGATTAAAAACATTACGAGGATTTGACGAAGAATCCATTTATGCTTCGAGTTATGCAATTGGAACGGTTGAATATCGTTACCAACTCGAACAGAATTCCTGGTTTTTTGTTTTTGCTGATGGCTGTTGGTATGAAAACAATTCCACCAACACTTATGGCAATGATACGCCGTATGGTTTTGGAACAGGAGTGACATTCGAAACCAAAGCAGGGATTTTTTCCATGGCCTATGCACTAGGCGCGCAACAGGGAAATTCAATTCAAGTGAAGGATGGAAAGATACATGTGGGATTTGTAGGCTTGTTTTGAGTGTTTAGTTCGGAGATAGTGATTGACATTCATTTTTAATTGAATTATATTTGAAAGTCATACCATTTGAAAAATGCGCCAATTTCTATTCCTAATTATTTTATTTTTTTCTTCTCACCTTATTGATGCGCAGACTTATGTTCCATTTCCAACGGACAGTGCGAGATGGAAAGTCACCTATTACAGTGGTGCACTTGGTTGTCCAAATATTGTTTCAGAATATCAATATACAATTGATGGAGACACACTAATCTCTTCGACAACTTATCAGAAAATTTTCCGAACCGGTTATACAAATAATTCATTCTGTTACTTTGGTCCTTTCGGATATTCAGGCTGTATTCGCGAGGATGGAAATAAACATATTTATTTGCGATTGCCGAGTTCCAATTCCGATACCTTGCTCTATGATTTTAGCTTGAATGTTGGAGACACGGTTCAGAGTTTTCTTAATTATTGCACAGTTCCGATTACAGTTATTTCCATTGATTCTATTCTGATTCAATCGTCCTACAGAAAACGCTTTAATTTGGATGGTGGTTGTCAGGCAAACAGCGTTAGCCTTATTGAAGGAATTGGAAGCACACATGGGCTACTTGATGCAACTTCATCTTTCGAATCAGCCGGCCATCTCGACTGCTTTACACTAAACGGACAAACTATTTTTCCAGATACAATTTCAAATTGCCCATTGTTGGTTGCAAGTATTTCAACTGCAACTAAAAATGAATGTTTTCCAAAACTAATTGAAAAATCAATTCAACAAGCACACTACAAAATGGATTGTAGTTATACTGGAAAAATCAGAATATCAGGTTACGATTTGATTGGGCGGGAATTGTTTCATGATGAAATAAATTCAGATGAAATTTTTATTCCATTGCAAGAAAACCAACCAATGATTTTACATTTTGAATGGGGCAATGAAACTTACACAAGCATTCTTGTAAATTAAACCTTTGTGCCTTTGTGGTAATTCATTTTTTAGCGTGAGCCCACCTGCGCTGAAATAGCTTCGGCGGACGATGGGATAGATTATTTTCGCGTGAGGGATAGTAGTGGAAAGCCCACAGCGCAGCGAGGACTTGGAACGGATAGCCCGACCCCAACAGTCTTGTTGGGGGCACGCCCGAATTATTAATTCTTAATTCTTAATTATTCCAACGTCTCTCAATCCATTCATGTTGTTCTTCTTCATTCAAAAAAGTCCAAGCAACTATGCGACTCACTTTTTGACCTTGTGCCATTTCCACCAATTTCATATCGGTTGCATTTAATGCCTTCAAGGTTTTGGTAATTTCAATGAGCGTATCTTTTTTTGAGACCAAACTTGTGAACCAGAAAATTCTTTTTTTTAATTTCATGCTTTCCTGAATCATTCTTCCAATGAAAGCTTCCTCTCCTCCTGGTGTCCACAACTCATTTTTCTGACCACCGAAATTCCTGACGGGGTCACCTTTTGATTTTCCGAGATTATTTATTTTTCTTTCCGCGGCAACATTTGCCTCATGTGCCGAAGAATGAAACGGCGGATTGCAAACGACGAGATCAAATTCCTCATCATCGTTTACGACTCCCTTGAAAATATTGTAAGTGGAATTCTGCAGACGAACATCCACAGAATTTTTCAATGATTCATTTGCTTCAACAATTTTTCTTGCATTGATATTTCCAATTTCATCACTATCACTTCCAACAAAACTCCAACCGTATTCCTTGTTTCCAATAATGGGATAAACCAAATTCGCTCCAACACCAATATCCAAAACCGTAATTGATTTTCCAGTAGGAATTTTTCCGCCATTGCTTGAACCCAAAAGATCGGCAGCATAATGAATATAATCGGCGCGACCGGGAATTGGTGCGCAGAGATAATTTTCAGGAATGTCCCAAAAATTTATTTTGTAAAAGAATTTCAACAAAGCCCGATTCAATGATTTTACAGCTTCGGGATCAGCGAAATCAATTGTTTCGTTTTTATATTCATTGACAAAAACAAATGATTTCAATTCTGGCAAAACTTTTGTCAAAGCCTTGAAATCGTAACGAAAACGATGTGGATTTCGGGGATGAAGACCTTTTTTTTCTTCGGATTTATTTGTCATAAAATAGTTCGATGAACAAGGATGTAAATCTAAGTCATTTAAAGCGTTATTTATGCAATGACATTTTTTGAAAATCGCCGAACTAAACACACTGAACTAAGCACTAATTCCTAACTTTACGCATCATGTTAGATATCGTCTATTTAATTGTTGGCATTGCAATCGGAGTTGTTGCAACTTGGCTTGTATTTAAAAACAAAACATCAATCGATCCTCGCGCTGCAGAGTTGGATCGACAGAATGCTTCCCTTTCTACTGAAGTGCGTAGTTTGAAAGAGCTAAAGCAAATTCAGGATGCCGATTTTCGTGAAGAAAAATCAAAAGCTGAAACAATTTTAAAAACAGAACGTGATCAAGTTCGGTTGCTCACAGACCAATTGGCCCGAAAGGAATCCGAATTGCGTTCGATTGAACAACGCTTGCAGGAAAATAAAGCGGAACTTGAAAATTTGCAGGAACGATTCACAAAAGAATTTGAAAATCTAGCGAACAAAATCTTCGAAGAGAAATCTAAAAAATTCACGGAACAGAATAAAACGCAGATTGATGATATTCTAAAACCGCTTGGAGAAAAGATCAAGGATTTCGAGAAACGTGTGAATGAAGTTTACAGCGATGAAACAAAAGAGCGCACCGGTTTAAAGCAACAATTGGTTGAACTTTTGCAAAAGAACCAACAACTGAGCAAGGATGCGCAAAATTTGACCAGCGCATTGAAAGGTGAAAACAAATCTGCCGGTAATTGGGGAGAATATATTCTGCAAAGCATTCTTGAAAAATCGGGATTGCGGAAAGATGAACAGTATCGCGCACAAAAATCTTTCACCAGTGAAGATGGAAAAATTTATCAGCCCGATGTCATCATTGATCTTCCTGGAAACAAAAATCTGGTTGTAGATTCAAAAGTTTCACTTGTGGCTTATGAACGTTTTGCTTCGGCGGAAAGTGAAGAAGAAAAAACGCTTGCAATAAAAGAGCATGTTGCGTCCGTTCGAAAACACATTAAGGATCTCAGTGAAAAAAATTACCAGAAAATCTACCAACTCAATACACTAGATTTCATTTTGTTGTTCATGCCAATTGAACCTGCGTTTTCTGCTGCCTTACAAAATGATAGAGAACTTTTCAATTTTGCATTCGATAAAAACATTGTCATTGTTTCTCCTACAACTTTATTGGCAACACTTCGTACCGTAGATAATTTCTGGAAACAGGAATTGCAGAATAGAAACGTGCTCCAAATTGCTGATGAAGCAGCAGCGATGTATGAGAAGTTTGTTGGATTTACCGAATCGATGATCGATGTTGGCAAACGAATGGATGACAGCAAAAAATCATACGAAACAGCCATGAACAGATTGTCGACCGGCAGTGGAAATGTGGTACGCAGAATTGAGAATCTAAAAAAACTTGGATTGAAAGTTTCCAAATCAATTGATCCAAAATTAATTGAACGTTCCAACGAAAATGAATTGACTTCTGAAGATGAAAAATAAAATTCTGCTTCAAACTTTCATTTTTCTTTCCACAGCTTTTCTTCTGTGGAGTTGCTACACCAATCCAAGATCTTCCATCACTCGACAGAACGTTGCACCACAATATTATTCCGAAGAAAAAGTTTTGCGTCCAAAATATGTTCTGTATAATGTAACAGACAGTTTGACACGACTATATTTTTCCATCAATTCAAACGATTTGCTTTACAAAAGCAATTCTTATGATGTTGGATTTACGGCGCGGATCTTATTGTCGTACGTTGTTCATCCAGTCGATTTTCCAAAAATGATTGCAGACAGCGGCCATGTTGTAATGTCGGATGTTGGTACACCAGGGCAATCCAAATTGCTTGCTGCAAGTACAGATATGGACATATTGCTTCCAGGAAAGTATTATTTAGAAGTTACGTTTCGCGATTTGAATAAGATGAGTATTTCATACGAATTATTGTATCTCGATCATCGTGGAAAAAATGTTCGGAATAATTTTTTGTTCACACTTGATAGCAGCGAAACTCCACTCTTTAATAATTATGTTGAACTGAATGAAAGATTTCGAGTTCATTATAACAATCCATTTGTCGCGAAATTTTTTGTTCGTTATTACAAAAACAAAACCGGTCCTGCTCCTCCCCCATTTTCATTGGAGAAATACACTCCAACATTTTCCCCCGACAGTTCCTGGTGGATGAACATTGCTCCCGATCAATCCATTTCATTCAAGAATGAAGGTTGGTACACTTTCAATACGGATACT
>CAIQQJ010000095.1 GCA_903873905.1 uncultured Flavobacteriales bacterium | reverse complement strand
AGGTGGAATTGGCGTCATTCACAAGAACATGACCATTGAACAGCAAGCCGCTCAGGTACGCCGCGTAAAGCGTTCTGAAAGCGGCATGGTGCAGGATCCCGTGACCTTGAATGAAGATGCGCTGATTTCTGACGCATTGAAACTGATGCGTGAAAATAAAATTGGTGGAATTCCTGTTGTTACAAAAAGCGGTTTGTTGGTTGGAATTGTCACCAATCGCGATTTGCGTTTTGAGAAAAATCTGAAACGCCCGGTGCGTGAAGTGATGACTTCTGAAAATATCATTACTACAAAAGTTACCGATCTGAAAAAAGCGGAACAGATTCTTCAGCACAATAAAATTGAAAAACTTCCTGTCGTTGATAAAAACAATAAACTCATTGGTTTAATTACTTATCGCGACATCAGCAAAATTAAAGAACGTCCAAACGCAAGCAAGGATGATTTGGGCCGTTTACGTGTTGCCGCTGCAATTGGAGTTACTGCCGATGCAATTGAACGCGCTACAGCACTGGTTAATGCAGGTGTTGATGCAATGATTATTGATACCGCGCACGGACATTCAAAAGGTGTTCTTGAAATGTTGAAGTTGGTGAAGAAAACTTTTCCAAACGTCGATATCATTGTTGGAAATGTTGCAACTGGAGAAGCCGGTTTGGCATTGGTAAAAGCCGGTGCTGATGGTGTGAAAGTTGGAATTGGTCCGGGTTCAATTTGTACAACGCGTGTTATTGCAGGTGTTGGTGTTCCGCAATTGACCGCGGTCATGATGGTTTCTCAGGCCTTGAAAAAATCTGGAGTTCCTGTTATTGCCGATGGAGGAATTCGTTTCACAGGAGATATTCCAAAAGCAATTGCTGCAGGTGCAAATACAATCATGGCAGGATCACTTTTTGCAGGTGTTGAAGAATCGCCAGGAGAAACAATTATTTTCGAAGGAAGAAAATTCAAAACCTATCGTGGAATGGGTTCGCTCGACGCCATGGAAAAAGGTTCGAAGGATCGTTATTTTCAGGATGTGGAAGATGATATTAAAAAACTTGTTCCCGAAGGAATTTCCGGACGTGTTCCTTACAAAGGCACATTGGGCGAAGTGGTCTATCAATTGATTGGTGGCCTGCGCGCAGGAATGGGTTATGTAGGCGCAAAAAATATTGCTGCCTTACAAGAAGCAAAATTCATTCGCATCACATCTGCCGGCATTCGTGAATCACATCCGCATGATATTGTGATTACAAGAGAAGCACCGAATTATTCTAGAGATTCACACTAGAAAAAAAGATTTCCGATTTATTAATTGCCGATTTCCGATTGGATTTGTTGGGCGTGCCCCAAGGGTCGGGCTATTCGCTGCAAGTCCTCAGCCGCTGTGTCGGGTTTTCAAACCCTACACAACGGCTTCCGGGCTTTCCGCTGCTATCCCTCACGCGAAAAATAATTAATGTGAAAAGAGGTTATCTAATAATACAACCAAGCATATACATACTTGAGAAATAATCATAGGCCCATAGGAGGCCAACCCCTTTCTTAAAGTATCTGTTGCCTGCAATGGAAGCTGCGTGTTTGGTAACTAATAAATGTTCTTGTACGCAACCTCTGATATTTACGATTGAATCAACCGAGAGAATTTGGTCATCTCCAAAAGTAAGTCCTACAATTGGTACGCCTGGAAATACTTCCAATTCATGGTTTGGGTAATAACTTCCGTATTCGAAAATATTTCCAATACTATCTTTCCTGTAATAAGATGAACCGCTAGAGGCAAAAGATGGATACGACTGGCGATGTACCTTGGTATAAACATGGCCATCAAAAACCCCAGTGCCATTCACTGTCCACAGCAAGGTGTCGGGGCCTTGAAAAGTTTCCCATTTACTACCCTCCGTTAATGGAAACCAGTCAGTGCCACTTGATGTGCAAACATCATTATAATTAGGCAACAGAAATTCTGCACAATCACGCCGGCAAGTGCATAACATGATAGACAAGAAAAAAACAAAAAGAAATGCTGAGGTTTTTTTCATTTCATTAATGCAATAAGTGAAGTACTAAGTTAAACCAAATACAAATCTGCAATTAACAAATCTGAAATCACTACTGATTATACTTCTTCTTGATTCGCGTAAAGTTCTTCGAAGAATCTGGTCGTGCAGAAAATGATTTGAAGTAAATTGAATAATCGACTGGCTTGAAGGTTTCATTGTGCTCTTTTCTGCTGGTCCAATGAATTTGATCTTTGGAAATAATTCCTTTCAAAATAATTCTTTCGTAATTCGATGCATTCAATTGAAATTTCTCAAGCTGAATTGTGTCCGCATTGATCAAATAATTTCCCCAAGATCCATATAGTGAATTGGTGGAGGCGCCTGCCGCAATTTCAGTGTCAATTAAATAACGTTCACTAGAAAATGAAGAACCATTTTTGTAGAAAAAAACCGGCTTGTATTTTTTGACTAGGGAACGATCACTTGTTGTATCAGAATAAAATCCATCAAAACGCAAAAGAGGGTGAGTGCCGGAAACAAAATACTTGTGATAAATGATCGCATTATCATAAGTTGTACAAGTTGTACAGAAAAACAACAGGAAAAGAATCGTTGAATTTTTCATTTATGACATATTTGTGCGTGAACTATTTATTGTCAGCCTGAGTGTTTTTGTCAAGGGAAATGTTCTTTTGCAATGCTATTCAGATTTGACAAAAATGTATCGAAGGCTGGCTATAAATCCGCAGCCTGCCTATGAACATTAATCTCAGCCGATTTTAAATCATAACTGAAAGAAGTAACACGAAATAAGGAGGAAGAAAGCGTCGCTTGAGCCTGCGCCACATCCAATGCTGTTCCTTGTCCTAAACGTAAACGATCCAAGGCTAATTGCATGTTCTCACGTGCCATGGTTTCATTTTCTTTTTCCAAATCAAATGCTTTCTCTTTGGAATCGTAAATAGTAAATGCATTTTGTAAGGATAAACTTGCCGAAAGTGTTGCTTGCTGAAATTTATATTGTGAAGACTCCATATTGAGTTGTGCTAGTTCAGAAGCATGATTCAATTTTCCCGCTTGATATATCGGCATGGAAAAAGTCAAACCACTTTGCCAACCGTAAGCCTGATTGTACAAACTGAAACCTGCAGAACTTTGTGTGCGCGTGAAATTGTATCCGGAAGACAAAACAACTTTCGGATAATATGCTGTTCTAGTTTCCCTATAGGCCAATTTTGAAATTTCAATTTGTGTTTTGAAGGCAAGCAAGGTTGGATTTGCTGCATACATTTTCTGTTCCAATGAAGCGCGATCCGTAATTGGTGAAAGAGGAATGCTGTCGGAAACAGAAAAAATCAGATTCACATCGCGTGCAAGCATATTGTTCAGTTTTCTTTTCGCTTGGGAAAGTTGCTCTTCAAAATTGATTCTGTTTTCTTTCTGTACATTCAAATCAATTTTCGCTTGTAATAAATCAGTTTTCGGACCAAGATTATTGTCGAATTTCGATTGTGTGATTTTTACGCGCTCTTCATTGAACTTGATGATTTCATCAGTCGATGCCAATTGCAAATGTTGCCGCACAATATCATAATAGGCAAGAAGAATGTCCGATGTTGTATTCAACACTTGTCCTTTGAACTGATACATTCCAAGTGTTTCTATCTGATCCAATTTCTTTTTAGTGACAAACATTTTTGTTCCATCGAACAATGTCCAAGTCAAAGCAATTCCTGGATTCAGATTATTCCCAGTTACACCATTCTTCGTGATTTCACTTCCATTGGTGTATTTCTGATGAATGTTGCTCTGGTTAATTCCAAAACCTGCATTCAAGGAAAGCGACGGCAACATACCAGCTTCGCCTGCAGTATTCATAATCGAATCCGCTTCAGCCTGATTTTTTGCAATGAGAATATCGAAATTGTTTTTCAATCCGATTTTAACAGCATCATCCGCAGAAAGCATAGTTTGTGAAAAAACACAACTTGGCAAAAGCAACAGCAATAGAAAAATCTTCTTTCTCATTTCGTTAATGTATCTGAGGCTTGTTCTGCAATCTTTTTATCTCTTTGCGACATGTAACTGTACATCGCGGGAATTACATACAAGGTGAGCATCAATGAAAATAATAAGCCTCCAACAACAACAATACCAAGCGACATTCTGCTTTTCGCACCTGAACCGAGCGCAAGCGCAATTGGCAAGGCTCCAAGAACTGTTGCAAGTGTAGTCATGAGAATTGGACGCAAACGCGCAACGGAAGCATCTTTCACAGCGTCTAATTTATTCAATCCTTTTTCACGCAACTTATTTGAAAATTCCACAATTAAAATTCCATTTTTTGTCACCAAACCAATCAACATGATCATTCCAATTTGAGAAAAAATGTTGAGTGTTTGACCGAAAATCCAAAGTGTGGAAAGTGCTCCAGCCATAGCCAGAGGAACGGTGAGCATAATCACAAATGGATCGCGGAAACTTTCAAATTGTGCGGCGAGAATTAAATAAATCAATGTCAAGGCAAGAATGAATGCAAAGGAAATGTTAGAAGAACTTTCCGTAAAATCACGAGAAGGCCCTGCGAACGCGGTTTGAAATGAATCATCCAATTCCTTTGCCGCGATTCTTTTCATTGATTTAATTCCATCTCCCAGCGTTTTTCCTTTTGCAAGTGAAGCTGAAATGGTGGCCGATTTAAAACGGTTGTAATGAAATAGAGTAGGTGGATTGCTGTTTTCCTTTACATGCACCACATTATCAAGTTGTACCATAGCACCACTTCGACTTCTTACATTTAATGCGGAAATGTCAAATGGTTTGTCGCGAAATTGACGATCAACTTGTCCAATGACTTGATATTGTTTTCCATTCAATTGGTAATAACCGAATCTACGCCCACTAAACATCATTTCTATGGTGCTAGAAATATCTGCTACACTTACACCAAGTGATGTGGCTTTTAAACGATCAATGGTAACATCCAATTCAGGTTTATTGAATTTCAAATTCACATCCACCATTTCAAAAGTAGAATCTTTCTTTGCTTCCTCTAAAAATTTAGGAATTGCTTTTTCCATTTTTGCAAAATCCAAATTCTGAATAACCAATTGCACTGGCAGTTGTGATGAATTTGCCATGGAGGTGCTTATTGTTTGTTCTTGCGAAGCGTAAATTTTTGCTTCAGGAAATCTTTTTGAAATTCGTGTTAATCGATCTGCTATTTGTTGCTGCGTTGTTTTTCTCGTATCGGGATCATCCATTCGCACGATTACTGTTCCTGAATTGATGGTTGCATTTCCTCCACCTCCTGCTGCAGTTAAACTGAAAATCATGTGCGCTTCCGGAACACTATCGATAACAGCTTGTGAGAAATTGTAGATGATGCTGTCCATGTAATCAAATGAAGTTCCTTCAGGAGCCGTGACAGGACAACGAACAGCACTTCTATCTTCAAGGGGTGCCAGTTCGGATTTTAAAGCTCCGCCAGCGAGAAAAATTAGTCCGATACAAAGCGCTAGAATACCAAATGCCATCCAACGTCTTTTCATGAATGCATTCAAAGTTCGGCGATAGAAATTTTCCATTCCCTTAAAGAATGGTTCTGAGGCAATATAAAAACGTGAACGCTTTGGGTTTTTTCTGCTCAACTTAACATTCAAAACCGGAGTTAGTGTCAATGAAACCAATGCGGAAATAAGAACAGCTCCTGCCACCACAATTCCGAATTCACGAAACAATCTACCCGTGAAACCTTGGAGGAATATTACAGGAATAAAAACAACTGCGAGAGTAATGGAAGTAGAAATGACTGCGAAGAAAATTTCCCGTGTACCTTCTTGTGCCGCTTTCATGCGATCCATGCCCATTTCAATTTTCTTATAAATATTTTCGGTCACAACAATCCCATCATCCACGACAAGTCCTGTAGCCAATACAATTCCAAGCAAGGTTAAAATGTTAATGGAAAAACCGAACAAATACATTATGAAAAAAGCGCCAATCAAGGAAACGGGAATGTCGATGAGTGGACGTAAAGCAATAAGCCAATCGCGGAAGAAAAGATAAATGATGAGAATGACAAGTGTAATCGCAATCAGTAATGTGTCTTTTACTTCCGTAATTGATTTTCGAACAAATTTCGATTTATCCAAACCAACATCGGTGATCATTCCTGCAGGCATCGACTTTTTTAAATTGTCATACCGTTTGTAAAATTCATCTGCAATAGAAATATAATTTGCACCTGGTTGTGGAATGATTGCTAATGCAACAGACACTGTGTTTTTCAAACGAGAAATGGATTCCGGATTCTCAGGACCAAGAACAGCATCACCGATAGCGCTGAATCGGATAATTCCATGTTCATCTTGCTTGATGATGAGATTATTAAAATCCTCTTCCGTTACCAACAAGCCAGTTGTTTTTATGGCGAGTTCTGTTTTGTCTCCTGTTATTTTCCCTGCAGGTAATTCAACATTTTCTCTCTGCAAAGCACTGTAAACATCCTGAATGGTTAAATTTCTTTCAGTAAGTTTTTTTGGATCAATCCATAAACGCATGGCTGGTCGACGTTGTCCAAAGATTCGAACTTCACTTACACCTGGAATGCTTTGCAATTTTTCCTGCAATACATTTTCTGCATAAACACTCAATTCCAATTCATTCATCTTGGAACTTTGTACCGGCATGAAAATAATTGGATCGCTGTTGGCGTCCGCTTTTGTCACCGTTGGTGCAGCATCAATATCTTGTGGAAGATTTTTAGTTGCTTGAGAAACTTTGTCGCGCACATCATTCGCGGCCTTTTCAAGATCAGCTCCAAGTTCAAATTCAACAGTAATGTTGCTTAAGCCAAGTGCGGAAGAAGAGGAAATGGATTTAATTCCTTCTACACCATTAATCGATTTTTCCAGTGGCTCTGTGATTTGAGATTCCACCACTTCCGCATTTGCGCCACCATAATTTGTACGAACAGAAATTGTAGGAGGATCGATTGCAGGATATTCTCGAACACCAAGAAAAGTATAACCAACCGCACCGAATAAAATAATGAGCAAGCTCAAAACAATTGCACCAACAGGTCGCTTTAGAGCTATGTCAGAAATGGTCATAAGCTCTGTTTATTTTATGGATGAAAATTTGAGTGGTGTGCCAGGTCGAATGAATTGAATTCCTGTTGTAACAATGGTATCGCCAACAGAAATTCCAGAAAGGATTTCTACAGAAGAAGCTGTTCTGATTCCTGTTTTTGCTTTTGTCATCACAGCTTTTCCATTTTTACAAACCATCACACTCTTAAATCGTGCTTGTGGAATAACAGCTTCGCTTGGAACAAGTAATGCATTCGTGTGCGTGGCAAAAGCAACAATGACATTGGCAGAAGTTCCTGGGATAAGATTTTTGTTTTGTTCATTCACCAAAGCGCGAACATTAAGATTCAATGAACCTTCATCAACACTTTGTTCTGTTGCAATTAATGTCGCAGAATATCTATTGGTGTCTCCTTGTATGGAAAAATGAATTTCTGTGTTTTTGTCAATGATGGAAGCATAGGATTCGGGCACACTGAAATCCAATTTAATTTTCTGTTCGGAACGAATTATGGCAAGAGCTGTTCCTGGACCTACAAATGCACCTTCACTTATTTTTCTCAAGCCAATTGTCCCATCAAAGGGAGCACGAATTTCTGTTTTTGAAATTTGAGCATTGATTGCTGCAACATCCGCCTCAAGAGAAGTGGCAAGCGTAACAGATAGATCATATTCTTGTTGACTGATACCATTCACTTTCAGCAATTCTTTCTGGCGATCAACTGTGGATTTTGCAGTGTTTGATTGCGCTTGAAGTTTTTTCAATTGCGCTTGTAAATCCGCATCGAAAAGTTTAACAAGCAATGTTCCTTTGTTTACGCGAGCACCTTCGGGCAAATTGAGTTGGATGATTCTACCTGAAACTTCCGGCATTAAAACGGTTTCTTCCGATGGAAGCAAAGTTCCTGATACCTCAATTTGATCAGCAATCATTTGAGGTTTTACGATATAACCTTCAATTGCAGGAGGTGCATCTTTACCTTGTTTGGGATCAGAGTTGCTTTTGTTGGTGCAGGAGTCTAATAGTAAAATTCCGAAAATAGAAACAAGCAAAAATTGTAATGGCGCAAACTTGAACATAAAAAAAGCTTTGTTAGTTCTGCTATGAATTGAGACGCAAAAATACGGAATTAGACAAGAGCAGACTAGAATATTATTTCCTTACTTCGAAGAACCTGTTCCGCTTTGCGCAGGAGCAGATTGAGGAGTAGGAGCAGGGCTTGCAGGCTTCTTGAATTTTTTGATGTTGTAAGTAACAGTCAACATGAAATATTGCTGTAATACATTCGTATGACTGTCTTCAATGTAAGTATCAGCAACAGTTCTAGTTACACTGGTATTTTGTTTGAGAATATCAAAAGCAGATACTTTTGCTTCAAGCGATTGATCTTTTAGGAATTTGTAACCTACATAGGCATTCCACAAAAGGTAATTGCTGTTGTAACCTTGCCCAAGTCCAGAGTAATAGGTTTGATCAAGCGAAGTATTGAAAACAAAACCTTTGTAAAAAATCCAATTGAATTTCAGCGAAGCTGTGTGTGAAAAATAATTATTGTTGGATTGTGTTTGAACTGAATTCTTGATCATGTTGTAATTCCCACTATAGGAAAGTGAGAAATCCAATTTTTCACTGATGTTGCTGCTCAAAGTTAATCCTGGACCAACCGTGTAATTGTTCGCGAAATTTGAAACGCTATTGATGATGGAAGGAGTTCCCGCATAAGAAAGCATTCCATTGATTCCCAAATTGCATTTTATTTTTGCCAATACTAATGTATAAGTAACGAATCCTCTCACATTTTTTGATCCATTCAAGTTGACTGGTTTTGAAATTTGCGAACCTCGATTTAGAAAAACACCATTGACAGTTGTGTCACGTCCAGCAATGAAAGTTGAGTTGCCGATGTAATGACTTGTCAATCCTGCATAAAAGAAGAAAAAGAATCCTGTTGCTTTTTCCATGTTTGCTTTTCCATAATGCGAAATGAGCGTGTGTTCAAAATCTTGTGAGAGGGAAGGGTTTCCTGTTTTCAATTGAAGTGGATTGGAATTATCAACTACATCTTGCAATTGTGAAACGGTTGGAGCAACGGTATTCGTACGATAAACAATTTTCAGATTTTTTCCTTGGGCAAATTTGAAATTGTAGGTTGCTGTTGGTAAAATAGTCTGAAAGGTTTTTTCAATTTTTACAGTAGAAGGAAAAGTTTCATCACCAGTAAGGATTGCATATTGATAAGCCGCACCAACAATCAAACTTGCTTTTGGATTGGGAACAAATCGGTAATTGATTCCTGCTTTATGCGCATAGTAATTGTTCTGATATTTATTGGTGAGTGAAGTGTCCATCGAATTATAATCATTCACCAGTGGATTATAATTATTGGTTTGTTTATCCAACAAGTTGGTGGAAAAAGATGGATTGTAATTGAAAAGGAACTGACCTTTTTTACCTGCTGGTTCTGTCCATGAAACAGAAGGAGAAACGGAATAAGAAGAAGATTTTAAGGTGGAATGCTGATCGAGTGAAGTGGTATCGTTTGAATATTGATTCAAAGAATTGTATGTGCCTTTTCCTGTTCGAGGTGTATAGGAAAGGTTAACATCAAACGTTAAAGTTCTTTGAGGTTTAGAAAATCGGTGTCGATAGGTGATACCACTTCCAAAAGTATAACCCATATTTTGAGAAGTGTTTTTGGTGGATGTCATTGTTTGACGAACATTTTCAGCTGAATAATTCCCTCCATCCAATTGTTTGGAATAATCGGTGAATTGAGAATTGAATTTTGGCGTGAACAAAAGTGTGTTCATTGAATCAATCGTGTATTCCAACTTGAAAGTGGCACGGTGATTAATGTTGTGTGTTGTTGCTGTATCGTTCTCCTTGTAAAATAAGGTGCTATCGGCAAGTGTAAAATAGTTTCTTGAAAGATCTGTGATGTTCTTGTTGAGACCATCATTGAAAAAATAACTTCCAGAAACTTTCACTTTCTTTCCCCAGTTGTCGGAATAATTCAGACCAAATGAATTAGTAGTTGTCAGCCCTCCTTGATTTCCAACCATCAAATTACTTGCTGGACCACCACCACGACTATATCCACCACCACCCATTCCTCTTCCACCACCACCACCACCAAGTAAGCCGAATAGATCTGATGTGGTAAAGTTTTGTTGATTAATATTATTCGACATTCCTATCACCGTAAATCGTCGTGCATTATTAAAAACATTCAATGATCCACCGGCGTTATAAAGTTGCTCTGTACCATAACCAGCATAAACTTTTCCGAACACACCATTCATGCCCGATTTTTTCGTGACAAGATTAATTGTCTTTTTTGCTTGACCGTCATCAAAGCCCGTGAATTGTGATTGATCACTTGCCTTGTCATAAACCTGAACTTGTTCTACAACATCAGCAGGCATGTTTTTTAATGCAGCACTTGGATCATCTCCGAGAAAAGGTTTTCCATCTACCAATACTTGTTTCACTTCTTCACCATGAACTTTTATTGTTCCATTTTCATTGGTAACACCTGGCATTTTATTAACAAGGTCTTCCGCAGTTGCATCAGATTTTGTCTTGAAGGCATTGGCATTGAATTGTGTTGTGTCACCATTTTGTGTAACGCGAATTTGTTTATCCTTAATATCGACGCTCTGAAGAATCGTTCCATCTGAATGCATGATGATTTTTCCGAGATCAAGATTTGAATCAGTAATTGAAACTCTTTTTCTGGTTAATCTATATCCTGTGTACATCACTCTCAAACCATAATTTCCTGGAGCAATATTTTTCAATGTAAAATTTCCAAGTGAATCCGTGGACGTTCCTGTGACAATTGCTGCCGAAGTATCTCCCATGATTTTTAATATGGCTGTTGCTCCAAATAATGGAGCACCAGTGGAATCAGTAATTTGTCCTTTTATAGTATATGCTTGGGAAAACAGTCCAAAATTGATGGCAAAAAAAGCGATGGAAAGAGAAATGATTTTGGAGTAGAACTTCTTCATTGATTTCAGAAATAAAGGAGCCTAAAGTTACTTAAGTAAATGAAGTTACACAGATGATTTATCCTTATAAAAGTTAAATACCCTTTACAAATTTACCGCTTATCAATCTTATTGATCTCTGGAACGAGAATAGCTTCGTTTACCACGCCACAGACATTATATCGGATCATTCCATTTCGGTCAATGATGATGTGTGTAGGGAAACAATTATTGTAAAAATCAGACTGAATTTGTAGTCCATCAAGTACGATATGATAATTGAAATGATTTTTCGCCATCACCGAATCTGTCTTCGGACTTTTTTCGAAAAGCACTGAAATAAAAACCACGCTATCTTTCGAGAACTGACTAGGTATATTATTCAGCTCAGGCAATTCCTGAAAACAACCAGGACAATGAATGGACCAAAAATTCAGAACAATTGTTTTACCAAGAAGACTATCGCTAGACCACAAATTTCCATTTATATCAATGAGTGAAAAACGAGGGGCCAATGTATCTTGATAATGATTTTGTTGCCAGATGATCGTGCTGTCTTCACTTTCCTGAGCCGAAAGAAAAATTGGCATACTGAAAGCAAGAATAAAAAGCAATTGTTTCAATTTGAAAATATTATTGATAAAAAAAATAAAAAAGGATTGGCTTGAAAAATCATTGCCCCGATTATTAGGTCGGGGCAATCATTCTGATTAAAAGAAAATCTGAAAATTAATTTATCGATGCAAATGTTTTGTCAAAGAATTCTCCTAAAACAGGAATTCCTTGTTTCTTTCCACCTGCAGCATTGACAATTCCCATAATGGCGATTGCCAAAATTCCCAAATTCACGATTTGAAAAATACTATACAGGTAGAATGAAATAAACATCATTACAAATGAAAGTATGAAAACACCAACGCTCATAATCATTAATCCAAGTCCCTGTCGAATATGAAATGCACCGAATTTTGTTTTGTTGCTGGAGTGCATTACATAGGCAATTACCCAGCCTATAAGTGTAATATAACTCAGAATGGCAATGATTTTTCCGTTTTCTGCATCTTGAGCATCGGAAACTGGCATGTTTGTGTTTTCCATAGTTTATAAATTTTAATTAAAGATAGGATACTTAGCAATACAAATTTATTCTGAAGCTGCTCGTGAAATAAAACGAAGAGCCATTTATTATTTATCAATATAAATTTCGTTTCCTTCTGATTCACCTGGTGCCAAAGGAATATTTTGATTGTTGTTTTGTGGTGAAGGTTTGATAATTTTTATCTTAATTGATTGTTTCAAACCATTTGCCATTTCGAATTCAATCAAATAATCTCCAGGTAAAAGAGAAAGTTTTCCATGTGGCAATTTTGTAATCTCATCTTTTCCTGCGTTCGTTGCAAATGATTGATAGATTTCTGCATGAATGGAATCAACGGAAAGAACCGCATTGTAAAAATTTAATCCAACTTCACTGGTGTCTATCATTTCTGAATAAACTTCTGTTCCCCCAGAAGATTTTAAAATTATTTTCGTTGGTCCTGATATTTTAGTGTACCATGTCAGATCAAGATTTGTTTTGTTGAATTGAACATAATTTGAATTGACCAAGTCAAATGAAACTTGTTGTTTGATTGTGCCTGTTTCATAAACAAATAAATCTTTTGTGCGAATGCTGTCGTTCAATAATTCTAATTCACCTATGTGTGCAATTAAAATGGAACGGCCGTGTGTACCAACTACCAAATCATGTTCACGTGTTTGAATAACTAAATCATGAACGGCCACTGGCGGCAAATTCGTAAACATGCGCATGAACATTTTTCCGCGATCAAGTGAAGCATAAAGTCCTTGATCTGTTCCAATGAAAATCAATTTTTCATTCACAGGATCTTCACGCAAAACATTGATAGGTTCCATTGGCAAATCCAATCCAATTGCTGTCCATGTGTCTCCATAATTTTCAGAAACAAATAAGTAGGGTTTGAAATTATCCCACTGAAATCCACTTAGCACAGCATATACGCGTCCTTCCACATGTGCAGATGCAATTACACGATTCACGCGCAAATTTTGAGGGAGCTTGTCAGAAATTCTTGTCCATGTATTTCCTCCATCTTTCGAAACATGAATTAATCCATCGTCACTTCCTGCATACAACAAACCGAATTTCATTGGCGATTCACAGATTGCTGAAATAGTTCCGTACGGCACATCACCTGTGCGACCACCACGTGTAAGGTCTCCTGAAATTGCAGTGAAATGATTTCCTTGATCAAGAGAACGATATAATTTCTGTGCACCGATGTATAGAATATCTTGATTGTGTACCGATAGCCAAATCGGAGCTTGCCAATTAAATCGCAATGGTTTATCTCCCAATTCCATTTCAGGATGAATTTCTTTTTCAGAATGTTTTGCTCTGTTCAAACGGAAATAATGTCCGAATTGATAGCCTGCATAACAGGTTACATTATCTCGTGTGTCAACTTGCACTTGCATGCCATCGCCATCAAGAATTCTTTTGAAAGGATATTCTCCATCGGCCAACCAAGCAAGACTTGGCGAATAATCATTAGGTCCGCACCAAACACCATTGTCTTGTAAACCACCGTAAACGTTATAGGGTGTTGCCATGTCAACATTCACAGAATAAAATTGTCCTACAGAAGGCGTATTCGCTTTGAACCATGTTGCGCCATTGTCCCAGGAAATATTTACGCCACCATCATTTCCATTAATGATATGACCTTTACGAACGGGATCAATCCAAAGTGCATGATGATCGCCATGTTGATTTTCTCCATTGGTGCTTTGAAAACTTTTTCCGCCATTGGTGCTTTTCAATAATTCAACGCCAGCAATATAAACTTCATTGACATCGAAAGGAGAAACCCAAATTTTTCCGAAATAATATCCGTAGGTATAAAAAAGTCCTTCGATTGATTTTGTATTTGTTTTTTTCCAAGTTGCACCGGCATCATCTGATCGATAAATTTCAGCTCCAATAATTGGTTTGGAAAACAAATCACTGTTTGCATCGGAAACAAAATCGGCAAGTGCGATTGGCTCAATCTTTTTTGAACTGATTTGATCACGGACAAATTCAACTGAATATTTTTCAGGAAAATTATTGTTGCGCAAATACGTTTCCAGTTTTTTATTGTCAAGCGCTAAAAATTGTTCACGTGTCATTGCACGAAAATCATTGGAAGACAGCGCTTGTTTTCTCGTTGTTGTATCCTTTACAATTGATTGATTGTCGACAACAGCATAAATGATATTCGTGTTGCCTGGAAATATGCTCAAGCCAATTCTTCCAAGACCATCACCATTGGGAAAACCACTGGATGGAGTTGAAATCAAAGTCCAGTTTTCTCCGCTATTTGTGCTTTTATAAATACCTGAACTTTTTCCACCTTCAACAAAATTCCATGCTTTTCTTTCTCTGTGCCAAGCGACAGCATAAATAATTTCCGAATTTTTCGGATCAAAGAACATATCGATGACGCCTGTGTTTTCATCAATGAATAAAGTTTGTTTCCAATTTGTTCCACCATCAGTACTTTTAAAAACACCGCGTTCTTTGTTGGGTGTATATAGATGTCCAGCTGCGGCAATGAAAATTGTTTTTTTGTCATTTGGAGAAAGCAGAATTTTACCAATGTGATGTGTTTCTGCCAAACCTTTATTTTCCCAAGTTTTCCCAGCATCCTTGCTGTGATAAATTCCCATTCCAGCATAAGAAGATCGACTCGAATTTGGTTCACCCGTTCCCACCCAAATTTCAGGATGATCTTGATTTGTCCAATCAACAGCAATATCACCAATGTCAATTAAAGGCTGATCGTCGAAAATAGGAGTGAAGGTTGTGCCATTATTATCGGTGTACCACACGCCACCTGATGCATACGCAACATAAAATTTTGTTGGATCAAATGGATTGATGTCAATATCGACCACACGACCACTCATTACAGTTGGTCCAACATTTCGAAATGAAAGATTTGTGACAATGGAATTCTTTTCTGTTTCAGTTCTTTTTTCCAAGCCTGCAATTCTTTCTGTGGCAGGAGTTCCTTTCGGCTCTGGAGCAGCGGGTGCATTGGAAGTTTTCTGTGCAAGGACAAAAAACGGAAGGAATAACAATAATGTAATGTAGTAGCGTTTCATATTTGAAGATAAGGAGGGCTGAAATTAGGAATTAAAATCTTCAAAAATCCCCAAACCGAAGAGAGCGAAATCATATTTTATCGGATCATTTTTATCAAACGCGCGCAGCTGGTCAGTTAATTCCATCACAGCTTTCCAGTCATCCTGTTTTCGAACCAGCAGTCCCAGTTTTCTTCCCACATTTCCTACATGCACATCGAGTGGGATCTGCAGGAGAGCAGGAGAGATGCTATTCCAAATTCCAAAATCTACACCTGCATTATCTTTTCGAACCATCCATCGCAAAAACATGTTGATTCTTTTCGCGGATGAATTTGCACCAGGATTTGAAATGTGTTTATCGGAACGGGAAATGTGTTTGATGGAAAGAAATGTTTCGCGGAAATGAATGATTGAATTTTGCATTGGGGCAATTTTCAAAACGCTTTGTGCCTTCGTACTTTTGTGGCAACTCTTTTTTGATCCTTGAGCAAAAACATTTTCCAAGCCATTATGTTTTTCATAAATATTCCGCAAGGCCAAAACAAAAAACTTCGCATCGATTCCATTAAATGTTCTGTGTACAAATTTGTCGAGCGTTTTTAATTCTTTTAATGATGCTCCAATGACAAAGTCATAAGGGGCAAAGTCCATTTTCTGCATCAATGAATTTGCATTGCGAATGATGACGGGCCTTTGTCCCCATGAAATGGTTGCGGTTAGAAAAGCGGAAATTTCAATGTCTTCTTTTTTTGAAAACAGATGTGGAATGGAAATGGGATCGGTAGAAATGAATTTTGGGGAATTGTATTCTTTCGTTTTTACTTCTAATAAATCACGAATTTCTTCTTTAGAGATCATTTAAACAGAAAATAATATTTCCTCCGAAGGAGTCCCTTCGGACAATTTAGTAATTGTCAATTTCCAATTTGTTTTTTGCGTGAGGGATAGAAGCGCCACATAGTGGTCCCTATGGGAGTTACCCCACAGCCGCGTTGGAAGTGTGTGGCGCGAGGAGTAAAAGCTGATAGCTCGTCCCCAACAGTACTGTTGGGGGGCACGCCCATATATGAATTCAGTTTGCTTTTAACTGTTAAATCTGTCATCTGCATAGCTGAAATTTGCAATCAATTAGGCTTCCAAAGCAAATCGTTCTTTCATCTTCTCAATTTTGTCATTCATTATTTTGAAAAATTGAAAGCGTTGTTTTTCTGAAACACCACTAATTGGAGTGCATTTTTTGATGAGATTTTTTATCCAGTTTTCTGTTTCATCGCAGAAAGCGGAGTTGGTTGTGACCATTACGTTGAAAGTGTTGTGTGTAACGTATGCACTTCTGGAACCACCAGCAGTAACGAGAATGCAATTATTCCCGATCATTAATTCGGAGTTGTATAAGGTGTAATTCTGACTTGAAGAAGCAGAAGGAACAGCGCCTTCGAATTTAGTGCCGTGTGCCGCTTGCCATTCGATACGTTTTATCATTTCAGCAATATCGTTCAGCACATCAATCAAATCATTTTTGTTCTTGAATAAACCGGAATCCCAATAATATTCCAATTGTTTCAAGGTGCTGTTCATGGTATCTTCTGACCAAATTTCAATAGAGGGAATTTGCAAATACAAATCATATATTTCCCTTGAAATTTGCATTAATTTTTCGGGAATCGCAGAAGGATCAAATTTTTTCCCTTCGTATTCTGGTGCATTGAGAATAGATCTTGACCAATAAAATAATTTGAATGCTGATAATTTGGGAAAACAGAAATGGTGAAAAATAGGAACATCTTCCGCCGCAAAAATTATTTCTTTTGGGTCACTTGCTAAGATCCTTCGCAAATCGTTAAGAATATTCTTCAAATAAATTTCAAAACTCTCTGCACTTTCTGAAAGATGATTGTAATTGAAAGTAACGGTGTTGCCATTTCCATTATTGGTACCAGCATAATCAAATGTCATTCGATAATGGCTGCAAATTCTTGAAACCTCATCAATGGTTAGTGCTGTTTCTCCACGAATTCTGCGGTATGCGCTATCGTTACTTACTTCCAACAGACTTGCCAATTCATCCACTAGAGAGTGATTCGCTGGAATTATGGATTTAAGCCGATTAAGAAATTCGTTCTGAATTGTACGATTACTTGAAGCCATTTTAGGGGTTTTTGTGTTGAGGATTCTGCTAATCAGTTCTGGAGATTATTGCAAAATCTGCGTTTGACACTTGTTTGTTAGTAAAAATCGCAAAAAAACCAATACGATTAACAAATTCAGCTTGGTTTTGCAAATCGTACCATTTCAGAAATCGAGTATGCAAAATGTCGTTTCTGTTTGAATTTTTCGAGGTATAGTTTTGCTTCGTTAATCAGAATAAAATCAGTTTTCAAAACTCAAAAATTAAAAACAAACTAAAAATCTAAAAAAATGAAAACTCAAGCAAATGGACACGCGTCGTTTACATTATTGGTGTTATTCTTTTGATAATTGGCGCAATTGATCCTTTAGAAGGATCTGTCTTAATTCTAACTGGCAGTGCATTTCTTGCCTTGTCAACTTATCTAGTAAGAGATAGACACTATAAAATATTCATGTCTGCAGCAATCATGAATATTGTCGGAGTGTTTTTTCTCTTTTATTTTTCTTCACTTGGAGGCTTTGGCGGAACATCAACTTTATCGTGGTGGTGGGCATTATTGGTCATTGTTTACCCAATTGGTTGGTTGATGACAATTGTATTATTAATAGTTAGAGCTTTTCAGAAGAAGAGATTGCATATCAATGCTTGAAATTTAAAATGATTGTCATTATTCAAATAAAAACCTTCTAATTCTAATTAATATGAAAACCAAAATTCTTGCCTTGACATTTTCCTTTATTGGAATGCTGTCACTCAATCATCTTCAGGCTCAAACTGTGCAAGTGAAACAGAAAGTTGTTGTTTTGAATTTCGATTCCAAAATTCCAGCGTACGAACCTACAGCAATGGGAAATCTAGTTCGAATAGAATTGGAAAAACTCGATACGTTTGATGTAATGGATCGATATGATGTGAATTATCTCGTTGAAAAAAATGCATTGAAGATTAATAATTGTTATGGAAAAATATGTCTTGTTGAATTGGGGAAATCTTTAGGAGCTGATAAAATGTTGACAGGAAGTGTTGAAGTTTTCGGTGCATCAATTGTATATACCATGCACTTGGTGGATGTGAAAACAGCTTCCATTGAATTGTCGCAAGTGACAGAATTCTTGAATCAGCAGAGTGAAATTCAAACGATGACAGCGGTGATGCTTCGACAACTTTTCAATCGATCTGTTGATCCGAATGTATTGAGTCAATTAACAAAACCGGATAGTTATGATGCGCGTGCACGAACGCCAGTAACGGAGAAAATAAATTTATCGGGCCCGAGAATGGGAGGTACATTTTTCACTGGTGAAGCAGCAACAATTCTCGCAGCACCGAAATCACAAGGAGGTTATAAAGCCTTTCCATTGATGTTTCAATTCGGATATCAATTTGAAAAACAATATTTATCAGCAGGACAATTTCAGGCCTTATTTGAGTTCATACCAATGATAACGGGACTTGATCAGGGATTGTTCATTCCGAGTTTTACGGTAATGAATGGATTGCGTGCGAATCGTCGTGGTTGGGAATTCGCTTTTGGTCCAACTTTCAATTTAGTCGCGAAAGATTATGGTTATTATGATTCAGAAAACAATTGGATCAGACGCTCAGAATGGAATGCAACCAATGTCACAACAGGTGCAACTCCACCCACTTTTGTAGAGCGATTGGATAGTCGTGGAAGTTATACCCTTGGATCCAATTTTGTTTTTGGAATAGGGAAAACTTTTCGCAGTGGAAATCTGAATGTGCCGGTAAACTTTTTTGCCATTCCAGGACGATCAGGATGGAGATTTGGATTGTCGTTTGGTTACAATTCAAGAAATCATGCAACAAAAGTGAAATACAACGATTAGATCACAATCGCGTGAACTTGCGGTTTTTGACTCGTGCGATGTGAAGAAAAGGAGCTAATGCCTTTTCGGCCCTACAAGGAAATGCTTGTGGGGCTTTTTTATTTTCAAACCATCTTATCCAAATTCAATTTCCGCAATTTCGGTGCAAGAAACATGATTCCACTAACGACAAGCACCGTCATGCAACCACCGAATGCCACAGACGGAATTAGTCCCATCATTTTTGCAGTAGCACCCGATTCCATTTCGCCAATTTCATTTGAGGAACCGATAAATATTCCGTTAACGGCAGCAACTCTTCCTCGCATCTCGTCTGGAGTTGCCAATTGCAAAATGGTGTGCCGAATAATTACACTCACCATATCAAATGATCCGCTGAGCAACAAAAAAAATAGTGAGAGGAAAACATTTGTCGAGAATGCAAATCCGATAATACATAATCCAAATCCGGTTACTGCGATATATAAATTTCTTCCTGCCTTTCTGGTTGGGGGAAAATGTGCTAGTGCAATTCCCATCAAGATAGATCCAACTGCTGGAGCTGATCGCAAAAACCCTACTGCCATATCTGCTTTATTTCCAAGATGAAGAACTTCATGCGCGAAAATTGGAATCATTGCAACTGCGCCTCCCAACAAAACAGCAAATAAATCGAGTGAAAGGGCGGACAACATGATTTGATTTTTGAAAACAAATCGAAATCCTGCTGTCAGACTTTCTTTTAATTTTTCCTTTTTTTCTTTTAGAGGGAGTGAATGATTTGTGAGAGGAATAAATAATAAGAAACTCATTGTGATCAAGGCAGCACTTACTCCATATGAAAACTCAATACTTATGAGACCCATCAATAATCCTCCAATTGCTGGCCCAAGTACAGCTGCCGTTTGCCAAACATTTCCATTCCAAGTTGCAGCATTCGTATAAAGATTTCTTGGAATTAATTGTGATAAATAGGCAGGAAAAACCGGCCCTTGAAATCCACGTGCGATTCCTGTACAAAAAATGATTCCGTAAATTGGATAAGTGCCTAGTGATGCAAGCAGCGTTTTTTCGGAAGAAACGTAGAACAGTAACCAAGAGCAAATCATTAAAAAGCCTGTACTGAATTGAATTATTCTTTTGCGCTTGATAATATCTGCCACATGACCAGCGAAAATTGCCAAGAGAATAAAAGGGATAGCTTCTGCCAATCCAACATAGCCCATTGCCAGTGCCTTGTCTGCCGTTCCACCAGGAGCCAGTTTGTAAATCTGAATTCCCACAACTACCGCTTGTATTTGCACACCCAAAGTCAGACAAAAACGTGCCGCCATATAAATACTGAAATCGCGAATTCGCAATGCAGCATATGGATCTCTACGGATTGAATTTGGGTTTTCCGCCACAATTGCTTTGTTAAGAATGTAAAGTTATCGAAGTTTTTAAGCAATTGAGTTTCGTTCGCGAGCTTATATTAAGTTTGTGGTAATATGATAAGATTTTTGGCATGTTTAATTATTGTAGCGTCGTTTTTTCAGGCTTGTGGTTCAGGCAATGGGGGAGCCACATCAGATTCCACGCAATCAAAAAAAAGTGCAGTGGATTCCATTCCTCACGAAGTGAGGAAAGGAAGAGTGGCAACCTATGCATACATGCCTGATACTTGTATCAAGAAAATAATACTCGGAAATTCAGAATCATTTCGATTGTTTTATCGTGACAATGGTGCGAACATTAATCAGATTGAAAATGGTCGTATGGCAATTTCCTATTATAACGCGGTTAAAACGGAAGAAATTCAATTGTTGTTGACGGAAGATGAAAAGCAAAAGGATTTGGTGTTTTCAATGATTGTTCAGAAATATGGAGATGCAGGTTCGCCGCTACTTGCTAAAAAGCCATTGATCACAGCAGATAATAATTTCATTTCCGGCAATGGAATTTACATCAGCATGTCGAAGGAATATGTGATGTCTGTTTACGCTGATCAAGGATTGATGCAATGGCAAAAAGGCGATACAATGTTTTTACAATACAAGCCGATGGAAAAGGACAAGAGTTTTTTTAAGCATTATTCTTGGCAATCTTATAAGGCAACTTATAAATTTGTGGAAAATAAATTGGTGAGAATGGAAATGGATATCGATCCGAAAGAATTTGAAAAATAGATGACCAAGATTTTATCCACGGTAATTCGCTTGAATGATCACGCACCGATTGCGGTTGATTATCAATTTCCTGAAATTGGTGGTAATCCTGTTCCGGTATTAATTTTTCTGCACGGATTCAAAGGGTTTAAGGATTGGGGACATTTTCCATTGATCGCAGAATATCTCACGCGAGCAGGATTTGCAGTGGTGCGATTTAATTTTTCGCACAATGGCACAACACCTGAAAATCCAACTGAATTTGTAGATCTCGAAGCATTTGGAAAAAACACTTTCTCTTTGGAATTATCTGACGTCACTGCGGTGATCGATGATATTTTTTGGAGAGGAGGAAAAGAATTGAATTGTGATCCGAGTCGTTTGGGATTGATTGGCCATAGTAGGGGAGGTGGTATTGCATTGTTATCTGCTCATCATGACAACAGAGTAAAAGCAGTTGCCACTTGGGGTGGACTTTGTGATTTTGAAGCGCGCGTAAATCCACCAGATTTGATTGAGTGGAAAAAAAACAAAGTGGCTTATGTGGAAAATTCACGCACAGGTCAAATGTTGCCTTTGAATTTTTCTATTCGAGAAGATTTTTATAAGCACAGAAAAAAGTTAAGTATTTCACACGCGGTGAATCACATGAGTGTTCCGCAACTGATTGTTCATGGAACAGCTGATAATGCAGTTTCAATTTCAGAAGCAGAAAAATTAAATTCTTGGAATTTATTGGCGCAATTGGTGGAAATAGAAAGTGGCAATCACACTTTCGGAGGAAAACATCCTTGGAACTCAAAAGAATTGCCTGCAGATACGATTAAGGCATTACAAGCGACGATTTCTTTTTTCAGAGAGAACTTGTAAATGATTTTGAGTTTTGAAATCTGAATTTTGAATGATGATTGGTGAATTCAGAATAAAGAAATAAGCAGACTAAATTCATGCTGTATTCTAAATCCTTTTTTTTGCGCAAGGGATAGTAGCGCTTACCCTCCCAACAGAAATGTTGGGAGGAGGAGTAATAGCGGATGAGCCCGACCCACAGGGATGCGCCCCTAAATCAATTTTTAATTTTTAATCCTTAATTTTTAATCCTTCATCCTTCATCCTCTCCTCAGCACTTCTCATTTCCAAAAACATTTCATTGAATCGTTTCAGTGCATTTGAAATGAAAACTTCATCCACCAATTTTTTGATTGCGTCAAAACCTGGATATTTTTCCTGATCAAATTTGAAAACCTGTTCCATAGGACCAGCCTCCAATTTCACCATGTATTTCTCATTCATGTGAAAGACGGTAATCCTAATATCGGGATGTGGAATGTTTCCTACAATTCTCATATAAAAATATTGGGTGATGGGGTGATGGGGTGATGGGGTGATTGGGTGATGAAGTGATGAAGTGATGAAGTGATGAAGTGATGGGGGAGTAGCTTGAGAAAAAACCTAATTACTCAATCCCTTAATCCCTTAATTACTTCCCGGTCCTCTATAATATCCGGAAATATCAGAATTGTCGAGTTTTTCAAATTCAATAATTGCTTCGGCCAATTCAGCATAAACAATAAAATTATGTT
>CAIQQJ010000094.1 GCA_903873905.1 uncultured Flavobacteriales bacterium | reverse complement strand
GTAGGTTCCCGTTCCACCTGCAGCAACGACTGTTGCACTACCATTGCAACTGGCAAAACAAGTAACGTTTACCTGTGCGGGAATTGCAGTAATCACAGGCGGCTGCGTAATTGTGAAAGATTGTGTTATAGTACAACCCACTGGTGAACTGATTGTGCAAGTATAGTTTCCAGCACAAAGCGCTGAAGCTGTAGCCGCATTTCCCCCTGAAGGTGCCCATGCATAAGAGTAGGTCCCAGTACCACCTGTTGCAACGACTGTTGCGCTGCCGTTACAACTTGCAAAACAAGTCACATTCAATTGTGAAGGAGTTGAAGTAATTGCGGGCGGTTGTGTAATTGTGAAAGATTGTGTTATAGTACAACTATGGGAATCGGTAATTGTACAAGTGTAGTTACCAGCGGTGAGATTAGAGGCTGTTGCGGTGTTTCCGCCAGAAGGAAGCCAAGCATATGTATATGTTGGAGAGCCTCCTGAAGGACTCACAGTTGCAGAACCAGTGTTTCCTCCATTACAAGTGATGTTTACTTGTGATGACACTATTGTTATTGCTGTGGGTTGGGTGATGGTAATTGTTTGTGTTGTCGAACAACCCCCGCTGTTTGTTGCAGTAACGGTATAAATGCCAGCAGCCAAACCTGTTGCTGTTTGAAGATTTCCGCCTGATGGACTCCACGCATAGGTGTATGTTCCGACAGGATTTGGATTTATTGTAGCGCTTCCGTTGTTTCCACCAAAACACGAAACATTTACACTTGTTGAAGTTGAAGTTGGTGATGGAGCAATATTCACAGCAAGGCAAGCTACAGGACCGTTTCCGCAGACGTTTGAAGGAGTTACACAAATTTGACCCGGGTTACTTCCTGCAAGAATTGTAATTGTATTGGTACCCTGACCAGAAGTTATTATTGTTCCAGGAGGAACAGTCCAAACATAATTTGTCCAGCCATTTCCTGTGAACGTATAGGTTTGTGTTGACCCAGCACACATGGTTAAAGGCCCAGTTACAACTCCGGCGTTATTAGAATTGAGGTTGTAATAAATTGTACCATTAAATCTTCTTGGAGTAAAATCCGCACCGAATGGATAGTCTTTTCCAGTACCATCTTTTACTTGAAGGTTTGCATTCGAGGCAAAAACAAAACCGACGGCAGTTCCATTGGTATAATTGATGATCGCCCCATTAGCGGTAGTTCTGGTTATGTAGAATGCAACAGTACAACCTGCAGAAACCGAAACGTTACAATTGACAGGAATATAAGTTGGAATATTTACGCCATTCCCCGCTACGTTCGCAGTTCCGATTAATGTCCACGCTCCTGGTGTAACAGTGAATCCAACATGTGTTCCTATTTTATAATAAATAGAAACTCCAGTTGTGCCCGTTGCCATATTAACATCGAAACAACTGATAGTGATATTTGTTAATGCAGTAACATCAAACATTGCACCTCGCTGCCCATTGTTTTGGTTGTAAGGCAAAACAATATTATTTGAAGTTGCGCAAGATTGAGGTGATGGAGGCGGGGAAATAGAACGTTGATTAGCAGGAACACTTACTGTATCTCCACTATCTGTAATGTATGAATTACCAAGACTAAGTTGCTGGGAAGAAACAGATATGATGAATGCAAAAAGGAAGAAAAAGGTAAATTTTAGTTTCATTCTAATTGATTTGTTTTTATAAACGAGAAGTGCTGAAAATAGTTTCAGCAGACCCATATAAAAGTTGATTTTAGACTTAGCGGTAAAGAATTGGAAATGATGATTTTGCCGATCATCTATTTCAATGATGAAGTTATAATAATTCATTGATTACACAACACTTTTCTATTATGTTCTTATCGCCTATGATTGGGCTTTGTGAATGAAAACCCCACCAAACTGCAATAAGATGGCTTTTTTCTACGACCAAACAGGTTTTATTTACTACAAAATTTAAAAGCCTTTTATGTTCAAGAGTTGTTTTTTTCCAAGATTTTTTCATCGAAAATTCTGTTTAAGCAATTTTAGACAAAATGGAACAAACCCAAATTTTCAATTTTCAGCGATTACTGTTTATTTCTTCATTCTGTTTTGGTTTGTTCAGTATGATTTGTCTTAAGTAGGACATGATGGAAATTCCCAAGTAAAATGAATAAAAAACGAGGAAAATAATTCAATAAACAACCGCATTTCACTAACGCCACTCCTTCTTGAATCCCAGCAATTAAGAAATGTCATTTTCCATTATGGAATTTCATCCTAAATTGCATCAATAGTCAAACTCGATACCTAAATTTATGATTACCACTGAAAACTCCCCCTCCAGCAGTCGACTACCAAGGCTAATTCTTGCCTCTGTTATTGTTATCAGTACTTTTTTGTTTTGGTCGTTTTCCCAACGCACCGCAAGTGCCGAGCCGACTATTATTATAGGAAAAGGAAGTACTTATGAAAAGGAATGGAAACGAGTTGATTCGCTTTCCTCATTAGGACTTTATCAATCGGCACTTAATTTGAGTAATCAGATTATTGTTCGTGCAAAAGCGGAAAGTAACAACGCACAAATTGTAAAAGGCTTGATTCACCGTTTCAAGTTCTCACAAATGTTTCAAGAGAACAGTGAGGATTTTGCTATTTATAATTTGCAAGATGAATTGAAAAGCGCAAAATACCCACTCGCTCCCGTTCTTCATTCCATGCTCGCAGATTTGTATTGGGAGTATTACCAACGCAATCGTTATCAATTCAATCAGCGCAGTCAAACGGTAGGTTTCAAAAATGATTCCATTAATACTTGGGACATTAATCATCTCATTGACCAAACCGTAAAGCATTATCAATTGTCGCTTATTCAATCCGACAGTTTGAAACACACATCTCCCGATATTTATCAAGCGGTAATTGCAAAGGGAACAGCCCCCCAAGAACTTCGTCCGACACTTTATGATTTTCTAGCATGGAAAGCGTATACATTTTATAAAGGTGAAGAAGCTTCCATCAATCGACCAGTCGACAAATTTGTTCTTGATAAACCAGAACATTTCTCCACTAACACAAAATTTTCCACGCTGAATATTTCCAGTGCCGATACCATGTCGTTGAAATTTTATGCGGCAAAAATTATACAGGATTTGATTGCATTTCATTTGCAAGATTCCAAACCAGATGCACTTATTGACGCCGATCTCGATCGTTTGATTTTTATGCGCGCGAATTCTGTTCTTCCTGAAAAAGACAGTTTGTACGAATTGGGTCTTCGTCAACTTGCGGCAAATTATCCTGACAATATTTATACCGGAGAAGTTTTATATAAACTCGCCGACTATCACAACAATCTAGGAAATTCTTATGTACCAGGAAAAGACGAACGCAATCATCTCGAGAAAAAGCGGGCAGTAGAAATTTGCGACGCAGTTATCAAAAAATATCCGAGTACACTTGGTCAGTCCGAATGTCAGACATTGAAAAATGGAATTATTTCAAAATCGATTTCTTTCACCAATGAAGTGACGGTTATTCCAAACCAACCTTCACGTGGTTTGTTGACTTGGAAAAATCTTGACAAACTTTATTTCAGGGTTGTAAAAATGAGCGAAGAGTTGGGCCAGCACGACGATTACAAATCGGAAGAGGAGCAGATGAAAGTTTATTTGAGACTCACACCTGTCACAAGTTGGGAAGAAACATTATCGGACGAAGGAGATTTTCAAATGCACAGTGCTGAATTCAAAATTCCAGCATTACCACAAGGGAATTACGTAATACTTGCTTCTGCAGAAAAAAGTTTTCAGCTCTCTCCAAACGGAATTGCTTATGGAACAACGTGGAGTTCGTCCATCAGTTTTTTGAATCGTCAATTGAAAGACGGCAGTTACGATTATTATTTATTTGATCGTGAAACAGGTGCTCCACTTGTCGGCGTTGCTTCCCAAGTGTGGATTGATCGTTATGATTATTCCGATCGTGGTTATCATTATCGCAAAGGAGATCGATATACTTCCGATAAAGACGGCCACATTCTTGTGCCCCCATCAGCAGATTACAGAAGCGTATTGTTGGAATTTAATTGGAAGAACAATCATTTGTACTCCGGAGAAATTTATCAATACAGGCCGTATAAATATGCAACAACAAAAACACCGAAAACATTTTTCTTCACCGACCGCTCAATTTATCGTCCAGGACAAACTGTTTTCTTCAAGGGAATTACCATAAACACAGATGGTAATTCAAATGAGATCATGACAAATCATTTGACTTCCGTAACGTTCTACGATGTGAATTATCAAGTTGTAAAAACATTGGCATTAAGTACAAACGAATACGGATCATTCACGGGATCATTCATTGCACCCAGCAGCGGTTTGACAGGACAAATGCGAATTTCGAATGAAAGCGGATCGGTTTGGTTTAGCGTAGAAGAATACAAACGTCCAAAATTCGAAGTCAATACCGATCCTGTAAAAGGAGCTTATCGCATGTTTGATAAAATTGAAGTGAAAGGAACAGCAAAAACTTTCGCAGGATCTGTTGTAGATGGAGCAAGTGTAAAATATCGCGTGGTGCGTTCTGCAAGATTTCCTTGGTGGTGGTATTGCTGGCGCGGATATTATCCTTCGAGCGAATCAACTGAAATTACCAATGGAAGTGTGCTGTCAAATGACACAGGTGGATTTGTAATTCCTTTCATTGCCTTGCCAGATCGTTCTGTTCCCGCAGAAAGCAAACCTATTTTTACGTATCAACTTTATATTGACGTCACCGACATCACAGGAGAAACGCACAGCACTTCCGCTTACGTTAGTGTTGGTTACACTTCACTTGAATTAAGTGTAGATGTTCCAGCCTATGTTGAAAAAAGCGACACCAGTGGGGTTCCGATTAATCTTGTAAATCTTTCTGGCGAACCTGAAAAATCGGTTGTTTCATTGACCATAAAAAAATTGGTTGGACCTAGTCAATGGGTGCGCGATCGTCAATGGGGAGAACCGGATAAATTCCTTTACAAAAAAGAAGATTGGAAATCATGGTTCCCAGATGATCCTTATGCGAATGAAAGCGACATGACCACTTGGGCGAAGGGCGACGCTGTTTATGCTGGAACCATAAATACGGAAAAGGCAAAAAAAATGTACATGAACAAAAATTCATGGAAGCCCGGAAGTTACATCATTGAAGCAACAACAAAAGACAAATATGGTGTTGAAGTAAAAGACGTGCGATACTTTACGATGTATGATATCAAAGACAAAGAGCCTGCACAAAAAGAAGCTTGGTCTTTTCAAGCCATCAAATCCTATTGTCAACCTGGCGACAAAGCTGTATTTCTCGTTGGCTCTTCCGTAAAAAATGTGACGGTATTATATGAAATTGAAAAGGCGGATAAAATTGTTGAAACAAAATGGTTGAATCTGAGTAATGAACAGAAGTACATTGAAATTCCGGTTACAGAAAAAGATCGTGGAAATTTCTCCGTGCATTTTGCATTTGTTTATCACAACCGATCCTTCACTTCCGATCAACAGGTTTCGGTTCCTTGGGAAAATCAACAATTGGATATTTCTTATGAAACATTCAGAGATAAATTATTACCAGGACAACAGGAGCAATGGAAATTAAAAATCAAAGGTCCAAAAGGAGAAAAGGTAATGGCAGAAATGGTGGCCGCGATGTACGACGCATCACTCGATGAATTCGTTGGACACAATTGGGATTTTTCTATTTACAAATCCTATTATGGACAACTCTATTGGCAAAAAGGTGTTGAGGGAATTTCAAGTTCTTCAACTTTTGAAGACAGCTGGAATCCATATGGACCTTACTTCAGTACCAGAACGTATGATCAATTAAATTGGTTTGGATATTATTATGGTTACAGAAATTATTACGGTTATTATGATGATGAGGTGAGCGAAAAATCGGTTTCTAGAATGGACAGTGGGCGAGCAGGAGCGAAACCAGACGAGGTTGTGATGGCATATGATGCAGCGCCACCTTCGCCAGCACAATCTTCACCCAAAAAAGGAGCGGAACAAAAAGAAGAATATGCAACTGGCGCCGCGTCAACGGTCGGCCTCACCGAAAGCGATAAGAAAAACCAAGATGGAAATTCACCCGCTACTGGTGGAGATTTTCGAGGAGGTGGTGGCGGAAAAGACCTCTCGCAAATAAAAGCTCGAAGCAATTTAAATGAAACGGTTTTCTTTTTTCCACAACTTGAAACGGATTCTTCCGGAAGTGTGATCATCAAATTCACAATGAATGAAGCGCTCACGAAATGGAAGTTCATGGCATTCGCGCACACAAAAGATTTAAAATATGCGCAAACGGAAAAAATGGTGGTGACACAAAAAGATTTGATGATCATGCCGAATGCCCCAAGATTTTTACGTCAAGGCGATCGCATTACATTCACAGCGAAAGTTTCAAATCTTACCGACAAGGAAATGACCGGTACAGCACAAATCATGTTGTACGACGCATTGACAATGAAACCAATCGATGCGCAAATGTTGACCACTGCTGCGCAAATTCCGTTCACAGCGAAAAAAGGACAGAGCGCACCTCTATCATGGGATCTTGTTGTTCCAGATGGAATTGATGCTGTACAATATAAAGTTGTTGCACAATCAGGAAATTTCACTGACGGAGAACAGTCTGACCTTCCTGTGTTAAGTAACAGAATGCTTGTTACCGAAACAATGCCACTTCCTATTCGTGGAGGACAAACAAAAGAATTCCGTTTCGAAAAATTAATTTCTCAATCGGGAGGCTCTTCAACCATTCGCAATCAGAAACTCACTTTGGAATTCACTGCGAATCCAGCTTGGTATGCGGTGCAAGCGCTTCCTTATATGATGGAATACCCTTATGAATGTTCTGAACAAACCTTCTCACGTTTTTATTCCAATAGCATTGCTACAAACATTGCGAATTCTTCTCCGAAAATTCGTGCAGTGTTTGAAGCGTGGAAATCAAAATCGCCTGAAGCATTCCTTTCCAATCTTGAAAAAAATCAGGATTTGAAAAACGTGGTGCTCACTGAAACTCCATGGGTGCTCGAAGGAAAAGATGAAAGTGATCGCAAACGCCGTGTAGGATTATTGTTCGACATCAATCACATGGCCGATGAACAAGAACGCACACTTCGCAAATTGCAACAGATGCAAGTTTCGAATGGCGGATGGCCTTGGTTTGATGGATGTCCTGATGATCGTTACATCACACAATACATTATTACAGGAATGGGGCATCTCGATCATCTCGGAGTAAAGTCCGTTCGTGACGATCGTCGTACTTGGAACATGGTGACGAACGGTGTGAATTATCTTGATCACAGAATTCGTGAGGATTACGAATGGATTTTGAGATGGGATAAACCACACATGAGCGAAAATCATCTTGGATATATGGCGATTCAATATTTGTATGCAAGAAGTTTTTTCAAAGAAGTAAATATGTCAGCGCGTGATAAGGAAGCGTTTGATTATTTCTACGGACAAGAACAGAAATATTGGACAAGCCAAACACGTTACATGCAAGGAATGATCGCACTTGCACAATTCCGTTATGATGCCGCAAAATCAACCGTGGCAAACGATGTGATGAAATCCTTAAAAGAAACTTCACTTAACAGTGAAGAAATGGGAATGTATTGGAAAGAAAATACCGGTGGTTATTATTGGTATCAAGCTCCGATTGAAACACAAGCTTTATTAATTGAAGCATTCAAGGATGTAAAAAACGATACAAAGTCGGTGGATGATATGCGCGTTTGGTTGTTGAAGAACAAACAAACCAACGATTGGAAAACAACGACAGCAACGGCACAAGCTTGTTATGCATTGCTCATCGACGGCACAAGTTGGCTTGCGACAGAATCGGATGTAACAATTGTTGTGGGAACGCAACAAATTGATCCGAAGAAAATGGATATCAAAGAAGAAGAAGGAACTGGATATTTCAAAACTTCTTGGAGTGGCGATGCGATCAAACCTGAAATGGGAAAAGTTACTGTAACAAAAGCTGGACCTGGAGTTTCTTGGGGTGCGATGTACTGGCAATATTTTGAAGACATCGATAAAATTACGCCTGCACAAACGCCATTGAAAGTTGAGAAACAATTGTTCCTTGTGAAAAATACAGCAAGCGGTCCTGTTATTACACCTGTAACAGCAGAAACCGTTCTGCATCCAGGAGATAAAATCCGTGTGCGAGTTGAATTAAGAAGTGATCGCGACATGGAATACATTCATATGAAAGACATGCGCGCTTCCGGATTTGAACCTGTGAATGTTTTATCACAATACAAATACCAAGACGGCCTGGGTTATTACGAAAGCACAAAAGATGCATCAACCGATTTCTTCTTCAGCTTTTTGCCAAAAGGAGTTCATGTGTTTGAATATCCATTGACTGTAATTCACGCCGGTGATTTCTCTTGCGGAATTACACAAGTGCAATGCATGTACGCACCAGAATTTTCTTGTCACTCGGCTGGAACGAGAGTGAAGGTGAGTAAATAGAAATAATTAAGGATTAATAATTAAGGATTAATAATGCCGGATTGGGAAACTGATTCGGCATTATTTTTTTCCGTGCTTCCGTTTCGGAGTTTTTCAATGAGCTGCCGAAGTGTGGCCTTTTTGAGTTTGAAACAGAAGTGTTCCTAAAATAGCCCTGATTGCAGCGGTTACCGAAGTAAAAGCGGAAAGCAGGTTGAGTGCAAAATAAAAATGCAAACTTCCTGCTCCAAACTTTTCAATCATTAATTTTTAATCAAGCAAACTTACTGAGCGTATGTAATTTCTCTAACATTCACAAAAACAGGTTTGCCATCTTTCATTTGCCACTTCTTGATCCAATTTCCGTGTGAATCGTATTCGTATTTATAGGTGTAGTTATAAATTGCATAACCTGTGCGATCAAAATTATTCCAAAGGTTTTCGTCGCCTTGCTCATTAAAAACGAAAACATTTTTTTCAACCAATTTCCCATTGTTGTCAAAGTTTTGTTGTTGGGTAAGGTTGCCACGGTATTCATATTGAAATTTTTTCTTGGTCATGATTTCACCTTTCGCAGTGTAGGCGTCTTCTGCAGTTTTTAAGCGGCGGCCATCATAGGTGCAAATAATTTTTCCAAGCGGTTTTCCCTTTCCGTCAAAATTGTCGGTTTCAATATTGTTTCCGTAAGTGTCGTATATATATGTATTCGTTCCCATCAACACCCCATTCTCATCGTAGAAACTTGACTTGAGTGGATTGCCAACGGGATCCACTTCGTAAACATATTTTTCCGTTGCCTCTGCAGTGGTATCGGTATACTTTTTCAATTCCATTAAAAAGCCCTTGTTGGAAAATTTCCGAGTGATGCGATTGTCGAGTGCATTGTCGGCATCAAACCAAGTTTCCTCAATTTTATTTCCTGCCTCATCGTACTTGAAAGTATAGCGGTAATCAAGCGTTCTTCCTGTTTTATAAAATGTAGCCCAAGCGACATAACCTTTGGCATTGTAATGCATCTCAAAATTTCTGTCGGTGGATTCGAACTGATTTCCAATAGTATCCTTTCCATCTTTTTCACCGGCTTCGAGATATTTTTGGTTAATCTGCATCACGATTCCCTTTACATTATCGGATTCCAAATCCGTTTTCTTTTTGTTTGCGGTTTGCGCAAAAGAAAAGCTGACAGTTGCGAAAGTGAAAATGGATAAAAAGAGAATTTTGTTTTTCATGGCGGATTGTTTCATTTTCAAATATAGTTTTATAGTTTGATTTTCTTTCCAGAAGATGGTAGAAGTTTTTGTTGGCCACTAAAATTACTTCGGCTCGCACAATGTCAGACCGGCATTATCAACAAACACCTTCTCACCATAATTCAAAACCGTAATAATCAATTGATCTTGCCTATGTAGAATTTCAGGTGTAATAAGCCATTTTGTTACATGAACCCAATTCGATTTTTTTGTTTCTTCCGTTCCAATATCTAATGCGGAATATCCATAAGCTTGACCGCGGTCGCCGATCATTGCCAAATTGAAATTCAAATCGACTTTGTTGTTTTCATTCGGAATAAAAACATCGGCTTCAAATTTTATTCGCAGATGATCTTTTTGAGTCAATGAATCAAATTGACATTTGAAAACCATTCCGTACACGTGATCCTTGTCGAGAATTTCTGAATACTTGCTATCCTTTCCAATCGTGTCACAAAGGATTTCATCCGTCCGAATTTGTTTTGGATTTTCGTAATCATAGAAAAGAATCTGGCGACAGAAATAATGAGCAGCCACTTGTTCAAATGGAGGAATATTTCCCCTGTCAATCTCCAAGAGTGAATTCCATTCTGGATTCAAACTCCTTGCACCAAAAATTTTCCAATAATACTCCTTCGTCATCAATTCCCGATTCAGAATATCATGATTCATTTGCCACGTTTGAAATTGGTTCAGTAAAAGAAAACACAGGGTGGTGGTGTAGAAGGCAATTCTAAGCAGTAGCGGTCGGGCATGAAGACCCGACAATAAGAATCCAAGTGGAATTGCCATCAATCCATAAGAAGAAACAAAAGGTCTTTGTCCGAACGAGCCTGCGTACCACCAACATTCCCAACTTGAAATGAACCAAAGGTTCGCGATGAAAAACAAAAGGAACGGAATAAAAAGTTTTCGTTCTTTCTTAAATAGCGCAACAAATCCAAAAATGGCAAGCAACATCATTGGTGTGTACAACAGCCAACCTTTTTTGTAACTGAACAAAACTTTTAGCGTGAACGGATGAAAAAAATCAAATCCTTCGGTATGATTGAATGAAAACCAGTGGCCGCTCGTGTATTTCCAGTAGAACAATTGAAGCGAACCAACTGCCACCATTCCAAAAACCAAAATCACAATATGGAAAATGTTTTGCCGGAACAATTGGAATTTTTCCTTCAGCGATTTCCATCCAGCAACATTCCAAAACAATGGAATCAAAATCCAAACAATTTCTGATGGACGTGTAATGGTCACCAAACCCAAAAGCATACCTATATATAGAGCAGTTTTCCGATTTGGACTTTCATGCCATCGAATCGTCAGCAAAATCAAAAGTGTGTCGGCCGCAAAAAGGTAAATGTGCGGAAGCATACATTCGTAAGTGGCGTAATAATAAAGGTTAGTTCCAAGTCCAATCAGCAAAAGCAAAATTGCTGTTAAGCCATCGTTGAAATAACGGATTAGTAATTTTCGCAAAAACCACATTCCCATTATCCCAAAAAACAAAGCGGAAAAAATCATTGCGCATTGATATGGTGGCGAAAGTCCATCTGCATCATATCCGAAAAGTTTTGCAGAAACATGCCCTGCAAGAAAAAATGGCAAATTGAAAACCGCAAATCCAAGCGGATAAACATTGACCAACCTGTTTTTCTGTCCTGGCCAAACTTGATAAAACGGACGCTCTTTCTGATACTTATTGTTCAGCGAATCCACCCACGCTCGCTTTTCAATTCCAATATCGTGATGAATTACAAAAGCGGGCAAATGCAAATAGTATCCATAATTATCCCAACTCAAGGCATACGAATCGCGAATGAAAGGTTCCACCGAACGCACTTGCCGAACTTTCACATAAATAAAAGTGATGGAAACAAACAGAAATGCAAAAAGGGAATAACGCTGAACAGAATTTGTTTTCAGAATCGACATTGATCAAAAAACAAGGAATTAATGTGCAGATGTGCAGATTTCAAATGTGCAGATTAAAAATTGAAATTAACAGATCACTGTTTTTTCGACTACCACTAAAAACTGCCACTTTTTTTCCTGTCTCCTTTTTTAAATCGGTAATTGGAAAATCGGTAATCATCAAGGCGTGCCCTTCGTGCCTCAGGTCGGGCTATTCGCTGCAAGTCCTCAGCCGCAGTGTCGGGTTTGAAAACCCGACACCACGTCTTCCGGGCTTTCCGCTACTATCCCTCACGCAAAAAAAACAGGTTCAATAAATCCATCCAATTTGAAACACGGAACAATAGCTTTCACGAAAATCATTAATCAACACATCATTAATTATTAATTTCCTCATTCTTCACCACGCCCCTGTAAATCATCAGCAAACTTGCAATCAACAACAAATGCGCCGCATCGTTGTAAGAAAACCACGGAGCAATCATTATTTTGAAAGCGAAAAGAATTCCGGGAATTCCTGCAAACAGAATTCCAATGCCAATCAGTGCAGAAGGAATTTTCTTCTTCGCATATAAATAGAAATTCCAAAAAGCAATTGGAACAAGGCCAACGGCAATATCAATATTCACCGCGCCGAATTTTCTCTTGTAAACCATTAGTGCACAGAAAAAAAGAATTTGAAGCAGTGCAAGCGGTCGAATCCACTTCACGTGATCCGCGAAATACCTTTTTGCAGTTCCAACCTGAATAAAATAAACGCCCACAATTTGAATCCAGCCCATGGTTATCCAAAGCCAGAAATGAATTTCAATTGGAATGTAAAACGAGAAAGCATGAACAGGAACTCCAAAAGAGTAGGCAATAGCACTGATCAAGAAAAACAGTTGCCATCCGCGCAAACCGGCGCGAACTTCTTTAGAAGCATCATTATTGATTTTCGCAATTTTTCTGCAACACCAAAGCCCAACAAAAAACAAAAGCAAATTGCCAAGAGAAGTGATCGGGTCACGAATAACCAATCCAAGAAAATCATATTCGAAGAAAAATCGAAATCCGTAAGTTGGGAATGTTGTGACCATGAATGTCAAAAGTACCGAAAAATAAAAGGAAGAATATTGAAAATCTGTTGCTCTCCGAACCCCACACTCCGAACTAAGAACTACTTTTGTTGTGATGTCAAAGAAACACAATCCTCCGAAAGGAAATCCAGCTTTAGGAACGCCGGTACTTTTACTTGAAACGCTTTCCTATTTTGTTGAAAAAGGAAACACAGCCGATCGTGCGCTGAATGAAACTTTCAGAAAATATAAAATCCGCGATCAAGAGCAGCGCTCAGATCTCGCTTTGCGTTTTTATGGAATCGTTCGTTTCTGGCGACCGCTTGTTACTGCTTTAGGTGAAGACAAGTTTGAAACCGTGGAACAAATGCGAAGATTAATCGGCGCATGGAATGCTTGGAAGAAAATTTATGCTGGAGAAAGTCAGGAAAATCTGGTGGGCCCTGTTGCGGAACGATTGATGAAATACATGCGTGTTCGGAAATTAAGAGAATCAATTCCCGATTGGTTGGATGTTTTTGCTGTGGAACAATTAGGTGAAGAAAAATGGGAAGCCATTGCAAAATCATTGAACAAGGATCCGAAACTCTATTTGCGTACCAACACTTTGAAGACCACAAGGGCGAATTTGATTTTAAAACTTCGTGAAGAGGGCCTTGAAGTATTTCCACACAACGACACACCAGATGCAATTATAGTTAAGGTGTATGCAAATGTTTTTGCGTTGAAATCATTTCATGATGGTCTTTTTGAAGTGCAGGATATCGCATCACAACGTGTTTCTGCATTCTGCGATGTTCATCCAGGCATGCGTGTTGCAGATGCGTGTGCAGGAAATGGCGGCAAAACACTTCATCTCGCATCATTGATGCAGAACAAGGGAAAAATTGTTGCGATGGATGTGATGCAGAATAAACTGGATGAATTGCGGGTTCGTTGCACAAGAAATGGAGTTGATCTTGTAGAATCAAAACTTATTGGTTCTGCTGATGCAATTAAAAATATGGAAGGAACATTCGATCGTGTATTGCTTGATGTTCCTTGTACAGGTACAGGAGTGCTAAGGAGAAATCCAGATATCCGCTGGAGAATATTCCCAGAAGACATCAAGCGACTGATGAAAGAGCAAGAAGAAATTCTCCGTGACTATTCAACGATGGTTAAGAAGGATGGAAAACTGGTATTTGCATCGTGTAGTATTTTTCCATGCGAAGGCGAAGAACAAGTGAAACGTTTCCTTGATGCAAATTCAAATTCATGGCAATTGGAAGAAGAATTCCGCACAAATCCTGTTTTAGAAGACGGAGATGGATTTTATTTTGCAAGATTGAAAAAAATAAATTGATCTAATTTCAATCACTTTTTTAGAAAATCAGAGAGAAAAAATCAAAAATTATTTTTTGAAATGGACGGAAATGTTTTTTTTAAAAATTGCTGATACATTGATGAACAAAGGCGTTGCATGAAATAGTTATTTCAAAAAAAGAAAATTAAATCACAATCGAGAAATGAAAATGAAGATTGAAAAAGGAAAAAACAAAAACACAATCCATGTTTATTAACAAATCGATGTTGAAAAATACGACATGTATATTTTCTTTTGTGTCATAATTTTATATTACTTCGTCACAAATAAATTTTTCAAAAACAAAAACCATGGCAAAGAAAGCAAAGAAAGCAGCTAAAAAAGCAGCTCCTAAAAAGAAAGCAGCTAAAAAAGCTGGAAAAAAAACAGCTAAAAAAGCAGCTAAAAAGAAGTAATTCTTTTCAAAGCTTTGAAGAAAGAGTCTCGGTTTACCGGGACTTTTTCTTTTTATAAAACCTTGTAGCAATTCACTTCTCCCAAACATATTGTTGAAATTGTATCTTTGAACTACGCGATAACCATAAAACCAAAACACATGAAACGAATTTTTATCCTTGCAGCAATTATTGTCCCAATGATTTGGACAGCATGTTCCGGAAATAAAACCGAATCAACCGAAGATATTATTCCTAAGGGAATGAAAGCGCTTGATCTCAAAGCAATGGGTTACCCCGTAAAAATCAATGTGCCGGATTCAAATTATTTTCCGACAATAGATTCTTCTGCAACAGCAAACGGAGCAAACATTAGAATTGGCCAACATTTTGACATTCTTGTAAATTTTGCAACTCCAGAAGACGCCGATTTGGAAAAACAAAAAGGACTTCTCGCAGCAACAGATGCAGGTGTTAGCACTGTGCTCACGTCAGATTCTTTTTCACTCGTTTGGGAAACAAAATTTGGCGACACAGGCTACCAGCATTTCATTCATATTGTGAAAATCGGAAAGGACAATTATTTCGTCCGCGACAACAACAACAATATTGAAAACCAATTCAAAAAAGCAGACATCGATAAAATGATGGAATCTGCAAAATCACTCCGCGCTCGTCCTGTTGACGCACCGAAGTCTTAAGCTTCGAGGCTTCGATACATTTGTGCCAGTGAGGGATTGCAGATCTCATTTAAACTTCGGGTGACTAAAATAATCAGCCTGACAAATTACTGTTCCTCTTTTGAATAAAAAAAATCGCTCTTGATTGGAGCGATTTTTTTGTTTATTATTTGTCAGGCTGAGTGTTTTTGTCAAATGACATGTTGGTCGAAAACAGAAATTTTTGTTTGACAAAAATGTATCGAAGCTTATTGGGCTGCCACCTTCTTTTTCAATCGATCGCGTTCTGTTGGATCCAGATAAATTTTGCGCAGACGAATACTTATAGGTGTTACTTCAACGTATTCATCACTCTGAATATATTCCATTGATTCTTCCAAAGAGAACTTAACTGCAGGAGCAATACTTGTTTTCACATCACTTCCAGATGCGCGCATGTTCGTGAGTTTTTTCTCAGTCGTAACATTCACAACCAAATCATCAGGGCGAATATGTTCTCCCAAAATTTGGCCACCGTATATTTCATCACCAGGTGCAACAAAGAAATATCCGCGATCCTGAAGTTTGTCAATTGAATAAGCAACCGCTGTTCCTTTTTCTTTTGCAATCAACACACCAGCGTTTCTTCCTGGAATATGTCCTTTCCAAGGTTCAAATCCTTTGAAGCGATGCGCAATGATTGCCTCACCAGCTGTTCCTGTAAGAATATTATTTCTTAATCCGATAATTCCACGAGCGGGAATTTCAAATTCCATGTGAATCAAATCACCTTTCGGTTCCATCACCAACATTTCACCTTTACGTTGACTTACCAATTCAATAACTTTTCCAGTTGTTGCTTCAGGAGTGTCAATTGTAAGAATTTCTATCGGCTCATGTTTCACACCATCAATTTCCTTGATGATTACTTGTGGTTGTCCCAATTGTAATTCATAACCTTCACGACGCATCGTTTCAATCAGAATGGACAAGTGAAGAATTCCGCGACCATATACAAGATAGGAATCAGGAGAGTCGGTATCTTCTAAACGCATTGCAAGATTTTTTTCAAGCTCTTTGTACAAGCGTTCACGCAGACGTTGCGAGGTTACATATTTTCCTTCCTTACCAAAAAATGGAGATGTATTAATGGTGAAGAGCATACTCATTGTCGGCTCATCAATATTAATCAATGGCAAAGGTTCTGGATTTTCAAAATCAGCAATGGTATCACCAATTTCAAATCCATCAATTCCTGTTACAGCGGCGATATCACCGGCAACAACAGATTGAACTTTCTTTTTTCCGAGACCATCAAACACAAATAATTCTTTCACACGTGTCTTCACAATGCTTCCATCGCGTTTCACAAGTGAGACAGGCATATTTTCTTTTACTTCACCGCGATAAATACGGCCCACCGCAATTCTTCCAATGAAATTGGAATAATCAAGTGAGGTAACTTGAAACTGAAGTGTTCCTTCGTACTGTGGTGCATTTGGGAAATAATCAATGATTACATCCAACAAATGGGAAATATTATCAGTTGGTGTTTTCCAATCTGGTCCCATCCATCCTTGCTTCGATGAACCAAAAACAGTTCTGAAACCTAATTGTTCTTCTGTTGCTCCGAGATTAAAAAACAAATCGAACACAGCATCGTGAACTTCATCAGGACGACAATTTGGTTTGTCAACTTTGTTGACAACGAGAATTGCTTTTTTTCCTTGTTCTAAAGCCTTTGTCAAAACGAAACGCGTTTGTGGCATCGGTCCTTCGAAAGCATCAACGAGAATCAACACGCCATCGGCCATGTTCAACACACGTTCAACTTCACCACCGAAATCCGCGTGACCAGGAGTATCGATGATATTAATTTTTATTCCTTTATATACAACGGATACATTCTTGGCAAGAATTGTAATTCCGCGTTCCCGTTCGAGATCGTTATTATCAAGAATCAGTTCTCCCGTTTCTTGATTGTCACGAAAAAGTTTTCCTTGTAGAAGCATTTTGTCTACAAGCGTCGTTTTCCCGTGATCGACGTGGGCAATGATGGCAATATTTCTTATTTCTGGCATGGTCTTAAAAAAGAAGTGCAAAGGTACGCCATAAAACGCGTTTTGGTTCGGATGTAAGCTATGAAGAGTGCAGTAAATTGAAAATACTTTAGAATTTCGATTTTTGTAGATTATTGATCAAAACAATCAATACTTGCAAAAAGAGTTACTTTTTTCGGCGAAAATGATCAAAAAAGAGACATTTTTCCTATTTCCCAGCATCAAAAAACTCCGCACTCGAAATAATATCCAATTTCAGTTTTGTAGGATCGATGTAAATAGTGTCACAGGTGTTGGTATCTGAGTTTTTTTTGTGAAGGTCATGTAGTGCAAATGGACCTAAATGAACTTTGTAAAATGCTTCGTTATTTGTGAATCCGCCAAGTCTGCGTCCATCTGGAATTTTCTTCTTCATATCCCAATTTTCGCCCGTATACATTTTTATAAAATAGGATCCGCCGGGCATTTCCTTCATTACAAACGCTTGCTTCGCTTCAATATATTCATTGCGCAATGTTTTATATGGAGGATTGCTTTGTACAGCACAAATTACCGCATCCGAAAAAGCCATGTAGATTACAAAATGATTGGGGGAATTATTTTCGTACTGAGCTTCACCAAAAACAGCGTCGTATGGTGAATCCATATTTTCAATTTTTGTTTTTTCTACTTCCTGGTATTGCTTCCGTATCGATGCAAGTTTATAAGAAAGGTCCAGTGAGTCTTTATTTCTTTTCTGCTCAATGTAATTTTCAAATTCAGCACTAGCGACCATGAAGAGAATAAAAGTGACGATCATTCCCTTGAGAATGTTTTTTCTCCTTGCCATATTCGCCAAGGCTCTCTTTTTATGTCGAGCACGTGCGCGCTCTAAATCTTCTTCAGAATATTCTTTCCGTCGGGGATCTTTTTTTTCATTTGTTTGACCGTAAGAATAGAAGGAAGGGTTTCCACCAAAAAAACTTTTCCCAATTCGTTTTGCATCATAGTTTCGACGCAAATTGAAATCGGAAAGAATTGTATAAGCTTCAACAATTTCTTTGAACCGATCTTCTGCACCTTTTGCCCCGGCGTTCACATCAGGATGATAGCGTTTCGCAAGTTTGCGATAAGCCATTTTAATTTCCTGTTCACTTGCGTTTTCAGGAACTCCGAGTGTTTGATAATGATCTTTCAAATTTTATTGCGAAAAACGGCTCCCGGATTATCAGGAGCCGTTGAAATTTTAAAAATGAAATTTATTTTTTTGCTGCATCAGAATTTTGCACGAGCGGCCGTTTTGTATTTACGCGTGTTCACCGTTTTCTTTTTCGGATACTTCACCGTATAAGTCAAAACCACTTTTTGAGTTTCTCCTGCCTTGATGGTCATGTTCCATGTGATGATTCCTGTTGCGGGATCAAGATTTCCTTTTGAAATTTCAGGAGTTTCCACAATAATTTCTGCGTCCTGGGAAACAGGAATCTGATCCTGCAATTCTACAACAACATCTGTCTTGCGCGTATTCTTTACATTGATTTCGTAGGAATAGGTTTCTTTCTTAGTTGTTGTGGAAGATTTTTCATTGTTAAACTCTTTCAACTTCGTTCGCGTAACAACAAGTTTTTGATCGCGACCAAAAGAAAGGTCAAGCGTGTCATCTACACTACGCGTATAGATGTAAGATTGCCCAACATAAGTTCCGCCGAAATAAACATTGGCCTGACCTTCTACTAAATCAAGATCTTCCCATCCTGTAATTCTTGCCATCAGGAAAGCTTCCTTTTCCATTTTAGGAACGCAACTATATTGGAAGGTTGCAGGAAGATTGTAGGAGGTTACATCAACGATATAAGGTTTTCCATCAGCAGGAATATCATAAGGTGCTTTGATTTCAAATTCTGCACTGAGTTCAGAAATCTGAATTTGTTCATATTGAATGGGAACCTTAGTTTCTTGTTTTGTTTTCGAATAATCATCATTGCTATCCCAATCATAAGCAACTCCACCTTTTGTTGTTACCGGTGCAGGAGCAGAGTTTGCAAGATTCTGACTTTCGAGCGATTGAGCAACTCCACGATTGTTATTGTTTTGTTGTTGCTGGTAAGCGTCGTTTGTGTTGTAGTTATATCCATTGTCAAAATTCAGTGTCCATTTTTCCAAGGTAGGAGCAGCAGCGCTTTTCATCGGATCAGCTGTAGATAATTTCATTTTCACATCTTTCCAATCCACATTGGTGTTATTGAAAACTTTCGCACGATATTTCAGATCAATGTTTTTTCCAACATCTTCACAAATCAAATCATAACTCGGCGCCCAACCTGCATCACTTGCTACATAATTGAGATTTAAACTGGATTCAAATTTTGTTGCTCCTCCAACATTCACCAAAACTATAATTTCTCCCATCGGAGGATTGGTGCGTTGATTTGCTTCTGTAACTTGATAGTTGAGTCGATTAATAACTTCTTGCTGTTTGTTTTCTTTGCGATGAAGTTTTACAAGCTCCGTGTTAATTTCGGTAGTGCGTGAAAAATAAAAATCAGCATTAAGTTTCAATTCAGCTGAAGCCACACCTTTGTCATTTCCACCAATACTGCGATTGGCGTCAAGCATTAATTTTTCTTTTTCATACGCTTCAATTTGGCCTCTTGTAATTGCAAAAGCGTCGCCCAGCATTTCAAGCGAATCTGTTAATTGATTGAATCGCGCATCATTTTTTTTCTGACCGAATAAATAATCAACACGATTACTTATTGCTAAAATAGAAACGTCGCCAGTTGCTGTGAACTGAATACTTTTCGGAATTAATTTTGAAGTCAATCCGATAAAGTGAAGTTCATTTCGCCCAGGCAAAAGCATTACGGATTTTTGATGTGCAACTTCTACGCCAGTAAGATAAACAACCACGGAAGTTATTGGAGCTTCAATTTTTTGTTCATTATCTCCAGCATGTAAAAAGAGAGGAGAAATAAAAACAAAGGCAAGGGTTGAGATTTTGAAAATGGTTTTCATGAGAATCAGATTTTACCTTGGAACAAAAACCCCCATTCGCAGGAGCGGACAGGGGTGTGAAAGTTTTCTAATTTGCAATTAGTGTTTTTCTTCTTTTTGCTCTTCTGTATTGGCGTCACTTGTTTTTTTGTTGCCGCCAGAAGTACTGTCTTTACCCCCACTTTTTGCTGGCTCCTCTTTGAAATAAACTTGAGAGAAGTCAAGGTATCGCATTGGATTGGTGTAGAAATTTTTTACGTGATATTGAGTGAGACGATAATTCTCATCATACCAAAGAATAAGTGCAGGAGCATCATTCATCATTAACTGCTCAGCTTGAAAAAACAACTTATTTGCTTCAGGTTGTGTTTTAGCAGAACGTGCCTCATCGTAAAGTTTGTCGAACTCCGGGTTTTTATAGCGACTTGTATTAGGCCAGGACGCTTGTGAAATGCTGTCTGGAACATCAGCGCCATAAAAAAGCGAAAGGAAAGATTCCGCCGAAGGATAATCTGCAACCCAAGCAGAACGGAAGATTTCTGCTCGGCCATAACGTTCATCAGAAAGTTTTTGTTGGAATGAAACATTTGCAATTTCAAGATTCACATTCAACACTTCGCGCAATTGATTTTGTATTTCTTCGGCCACTTGCGTGTTGCGTGATCCCCCACTATTGAGAATGAGTTTTACATTTGGGAAAGGTTTTTTGCCAGGACCATAACCCGCTTCAGCAAATAACTTTCTTGCAAGAGCACGTTCCGACTCCTTTTGTAATTTGGTGGAATCCTCAGATTCTTTAACCATTTCATACCCTTTAATGTCACTTGCTTTATAGCCAGGTAGGGCAGGAGGACAAATCCCATTTATTCCAGGACCATAAGCTTCTCTCGCAAGAACATCATCAACAATATGGTTTCTGTCTATTGCGTAGCTAAAAGCCTGGCGAACTTTCACATCATTAAATGGCGCAGTAGTAGTGTTGAAGATATACATCTGCGTAACGAATTCTGAAGAATGATCCAATAAAAATTTAGGTGGTTTTTGTTCAAAATCAGCAATTACTTGAGGAACAAAAGTCTTTACCGCTTCAGAACTCAATCCCCAAACAAAATCCAATTGCCCTTGTTGAAACAAATCGAGTTCTGTTGTTTTGTTGTCGAGATAAGAAATTCTAATGGAGTCAAGAAATGGAAGTTTATTTCCGAGTGTATCTGTGCCGTAATAATTTTCATTGCGAACTAGGACAATCGTACTGGTGTCATTTGCAATATTGGAAATAATAAATGGCCCTGTTCCAACGTGCATTCGATCGCCATATTTCTCAACAGCTTCATGGGGCACAACGGATGCTGAAGGGTTGGCAAGAATGCTCAAGAAAGAAATACCAGGCTTAATAAGATTTATTTGAACCGTCTGAGCATCGACAACTGTAACCCCTTTAAGTAAGCCAGCTTTTGCATTTGAACCGGCATTAAAAAACTCATCCGCCCCAACTACACGACCCTTAAAAGAAGAAATAAAGCTGGCGTTATTTGCGCTATTGCGGCAAAGCATTTCAAAGGAATATTTAAAATCGTCAGCGGTAACAAACCTACCTTTTCCATCAGGAAAACAGGCGTCATCCTGAAATTTTACATCCTTGCGCAAATGAAAGGTATACCTAGTCCCCGCAGTGTCTATATCCCATTTCTCTGCAATACTAGGAATTATTTGAAGTGTGCGAGGATCGAATTTAACAAGTCCTTCGTATACCTGAGTAGCAACGTGTGATGAAATAGCATCCGTAATTGTTATTGGGAAAAGAGACTGGAGCTTATCGGTTTCATTGAAACGTAGAGTTCCGCCATATATGCGGCCACCCTTGCCATTCGTTTGCGTTGTGCCGGTGCCTGTTTCGTTGCTGCAGGCGTTTACCAAAAAGGCTACAGACAGTACCAGCAAGAATTTTTTCATAGAGACGAAGTGATACGGGTTATAATGCTATTTTACCGGGCAAAGATACAAATTCGCCTTGAAGGATAAGCTATTTTTTGGAATGGCGGCAATCCCAAAAATAATTTAGGCCCAAAACAACCAACTAAGATCGCCCCAAAGCCCCTGTTCTCATGCCATTACGTCCACAAAAGGCCAAGTGCCACCGACACCAACAAGGCCTTTGTCGAAAAATATTATCATTTTATTTTGAATTTGTCCTTCAACATTCTTAATATTGCCCGTCAAATTCAGGGGGGCTCCTTCTATCTGAGCACTCGTAATCGATGAAAAAGAAACTACTCCTACTGATGTCAATTGCCTTTCTGCTTGTGCTGAAGGGTTACAGTCAATCTATGATTTTGCTGGAAGGCACTTATCAGGGGAAGAACGTTTATGTACAAAATCCATTTGCAAGTGGCGGTGTTGGTTTCTGTGTTTATGAGGTTCGAGTGAATGACCAATTAGCTACAGATGAAGTTGGATCCAGCGCATTTGAAATTGATTTGAGAAACTATAATCTCAAAATTGGCGATCCAGTAACAATAAAAATTTTCCATAAAGACGATTGCAAGCCGAAGGTTCTTAACCCTGAAGTTCTCAAACCAAAATCAACATTTGTTACATCTACAATTTCAGTTGATAAGGACGAAACGCTGAAATGGACTACTACTGGTGAGTCAGGAAAACTCACTTATGTTGTTGAGCAATATCGTTGGAACAAATGGGTGAAGGTTGGTGAAGTTGATGGACTTGGAATTGCAGGACCAAACAACTATTCCTTCAAGGTTGTTTCACATTCAGGCGAAAATCAGTTTCGTGTTAAACAAGTTGATTATTCTGGACAAGCACGCACATCTCCTGTAGCGAAATTTACTTCTACTCGTCCTATTATAAAATTCTTCCCGGTTAAAGTGAAAGACAAAATCACATTTGAAGGCGGCGAAACATTATGGGAGATTTACGATCAATACGGCAACGTTGTCAAAAAAGGATTCGGAAGCTCAATTGATTGTACAGGACTTGCTAAAGGAGGATATTTCCTCAATTACGATAATACTACAGGCGAATTCTTTAAAAACTAATTCGAAAATATTCTGAACAATTTAATCCCGCCCAAAAGCGGGATTATTTTTTTAATACAAAACCATGAAAAAAATTGAACACATCGGAATTGCTGTTAGCGATATAAAAAAATCAAATGAATTGTTTTCCAAATTATTGGGAATCGACGCTTACAAATCTGAAGCGGTGGAAAGCGAAGGAGTAAACACATTGTTTTTTAAGACCGGCGAAAGCAAAATTGAATTGCTGGAAGCCACCAATCCAGAAAGCCCGATTGCAAAATTCATTTCGAAAAAAGGAGAAGGAATTCACCACATCGCTTTTGAAGTGGATGACATACTCGCTGAAATGAAACGCTTGCAGGCGGAAGGATTTATTTTGCTTAATGAAGAGCCTAAACGCGGCGCTGACAATAAACTAGTCTGTTTCCTGCATCCTAAAAGCTCCAATGGTGTGCTGGTGGAATTGTGTCAGGAAATAATTTGATTGCAGGATTGTGCCGGTAAATAAATCCTAAAAAACATTTTCGTTTTTAAGATCCAGAATTGTTTTTCCAGGCGACAAGAATATTCCCTTGATTCCAATTTTTTTTGCGCCTTCAACGTGTTGGAAAGAATCGTCAATGAATATGGTTTCGGAAGCAATCAAATTATTTTCTGAAAGCACATGTTCAAATGCGTCAGCATTTGGTTTTCTTTTTCCGATGCGACATGAATAATACCAGTTTTCAAAATAGGAGGAGAAGTCACTCATTCCAAATGTGGCTTGTAAATATTTTGAAAATGCGGCAACGTGAATTTCATTGGTGTTGCTCAACAAAAACAAACGGTATTTTTTCCCAAGAGATTGTAACAATTCCAACCGCTCCTTTGGAAGATCGAGTAACATGGCATTCCACGCAAAATCAATTTCAACATCATTAACAGCTTCCGGTAAATGTTTTTTCAAGGCAGAACGGAATTCATTCTCGGAAATCTTCCCACAATCGAAAGCATCAAAAATGCCAGATTGTTTTGCTTGTGTAAAATGCTCCTCAAAATTTATCATTCCAAGTTCATGAAATGATTTTCGCGTCTTCTCCATGTCAAGGTTGAGCAATACGCCACCCAAATCAAATATGATGTTTCTAATCATGCCGTAAAATTATAGGAAATCAGATGCAAAGTAAAAAAGGGTTTTACAGTTCTGACTCGTATTTAAAAAGCGCAAAGCAAAGCTTGAATTGCTTTGCGACGTGTTGTTGTTAAAAAATAAAATTCAAAAACCAATAATGGGTAAGCTTGCCCAATGTGAATTGTTTTTATTAGAACCCCCACCTGACTCTCGCGTTTACAACAGTTGTTATTTAAGATTTTCTCCAAATTTTTCAATCTTGTCTAACCACTTTTTTCTTAATGAAAGTTTCGCGTTTTTTATTGGTCCGATATAGGTCACTTTAACTGGCTTCACTCCACAAAATTCTAAAGTAGATTTCTTTAATTGGTTAACACTTGGTCGTCCGAATGCCAACCGATAATACCAACTTGGCTGGTCGAGGGTTGTAATAATGTGTGCAGTCTTACCTGATAATAGTTTATCCCACCACACAGAATTTTCTCGATATTGAAATGCAAACCCCGGCAAGAATAGTCTGTCAATAAAACCTTTTGTGATTGCAGGCAGTCCGCCCCACCAAACTGGGTGAACCCAAACTAAATGGTCGGCCCATTTAATTTTTTCCCAAGCGTCTAATAAGTCGGGTTCTAATTCAGTTCTTTGTTGGTAGCCAAACTGCAAATTAGGATTGAACTTTAAGTCTTTAATGGCAATTTCTCTAATGTCCGCCCCTGCAGCTAAGGCTCCTTTTTTATATGCTTCAAATAGTCCCAAATTGAAACTGTCACTATTGGGGTGGCCATTTATGATTAGTGTTTTTTTCATTTTATGTTTTAAAATTATTTTTTTCTTCGGTTTCAAACGAAAGAAATGGACTTCATTAATAGAAAAATGAAAATTAAAAAAAGCAGAAACTAGAAATTTTTTAACTAGGAGACAGGCAATCCTTTTTTCAAAGTCAACACGGTTACTTCAGGCCAAATTCCCACACGTCCAGGAAATGCCAAAAATCCAAATCCTCGATTCACATAAATATTTCTTCCATTCACAGCATATAGTCCCGCCCAATGTGGATAGCGGAATCCAACAGGACTGAATTTTATGCCCGGTATTTCAACACCGAATTGTCCGCCATGGGTATGACCAGAAAGTGTGAGATGAATGTGTGTAGGATGTTTGCTTACAATTTCATCAAAGTGCGAAGGGTCGTGTGAAAGCAAAATCTTGAAAGCATCTTCTGGAACATTTTTCAAGGCCTTATTTAAATTACCTTTTTTTGGAAATCCGCCAGTTCCCCAATCTTCAACTCCAATGAGCGAAATTGTTTGTCCATTTTTTTCAATCACGGCATTCTCATCACGCAACAAACAGAAACCAACTTTTCCATGAACAGAATATAAGTGTTGCATATTCTTTTCTTTCGCTTCATCGGAAGCCCAATTGACGTAATCGCCATAATCATGATTTCCAAGAATGGAAAACTTGCCCGATGGCGCATGTATTTTTTCGAAATCTTCCAACCAAGGATCCATTTCTCTCGCCATATTATTCACAAGGTCGCCGGTAAAAACAAAAAGGTCTGATTGCTGTGCATTTACCATTGCAATGGCCTTTTGCACCACCGCACGATCGCTAATCGGATCAAAACTTCCTGCATGAATATCGGAAAGTTGTGTTATAGTAAAACCATCAAATGCATCTGGCAAATCAGGATAATAAATGGTTTCGCGAAGAACACGGTATTTGAATTTCCCCACTGTTATTCCATGAAGGATTCCGAAAAAAGGAATGGCCGCCGTTGCTGCAGCAATGGTGCTGATGAATTTTCTCCGACCAACAGAAAGCGCCATCGGATCATTCTGGACGATTGCATTATGGCCAACTGCAAATAAGGAACGGAGCAAACGATAAACATCTTCTCCCAATAGAAAAATCGCAAAAATTAATTTTGGAACAAAAACCAATGCCCAGGCTGCAAAGAAAATGGAGATCGATTTTGGAATGGTTCCGTCGGAATGGACAAAAAGAAAAAGTCCTCCAAGCCATACAAAAAATGAAATGCTTATTCCCCAATATATCCAATGCACAATTTTGCGTGTGCGTGCTTCCAATTCTGCCGTGAGCGTACGTACGCCGGTGAAAACGTAATAGTCAACCAAAACCAGAAAGGTGAGAAAAAGAATAATGAAAATAATACCAGGAGCTCGTTTCATATGGGAGGCAAAGATAGGTAGGTAGTCGTTTGAGGAAGGTTAAATATTTTAAAGTGGAAAATGTTTTTTAAAAAACGAATTTGAAATTTGAAAAAGGTGATAAAATCATGAAACAGATGGCTCTTGAAAAAAAACAACATAAAAAAACGAGAAGGGAATTTCTTCTCTTCTCGTTGTGGGCCCAGTAGGACTTGAACCTACGACCAACGGATTATGAGTCCGTTGCTCTAACCAGCTGAGCTATAGGCCCGGGTTTTAAGTGGAATGCAAAAATAGGAATTCAGGGGCTACTTTCTGATTTTTCTTTTACCGCAGCAAACCATCCACCACTAGTGCAAAATGTTTATGCTCCAATTCCAAAACACGTTTCGCAAGCGATTCAGGAGTGTCATCTGAAAATACAGGACAGATAAATTGTGCAATGTGATTTCCTTCATCAAATTTCTCATTCACAAAGTGAATGGTAATACCACTTTCCTTTTCTTTTCCAAATATAACAGCTTCGTGAACTTTTTTTCCATACATGCCCTTTCCACCAAACTTCGGAAGTAAGGCAGGATGAATATTAACGATTCTATTTGGGAATGAAGCAACGATCGCGGGAGGAATCAACCAAAGAAAACCAGCGAGCACTATAAAATCAATTCCTCGTTCTTGTAATTTTTCTACAATGGAGTTATTGCTAAAAAATTCTTCTTTTGAAATCAATAAACTTTCAACGCCATGTTCATGTGCAATTTTTATTGCACCAGCTTCCGCTTTATTGCAAACCAATAAAGTTACTTGTGCATTGCGATGCGACTCAAAATACTCAATGAGTACCTTGGCGTTTGACCCGGTTCCAGATGCAAAAATTGCGATTCGTTTCACCTTGCAAAAGTAGACTTGAGAAATGATAAAAGAGAGGCGTGACGAAAATTAATATTTGAACCAAACTCGAAACAATTCCTTGCCTTTTATTTTACTCAAGATCGCCCCCAAAAACACCCCTCAAAACCCCGAGAATGGATCAGAAACCCGATTTTAGCAAGAAATTTTCACCCCTCCGCGTTTTAATGGCCTGTAAACGAACCAGTTATAACAAACTTTTTGTTATTTTACGCTTACATCTATCTTTGCGCCGTATTAAACCAAAAAACCAGCTTAACAATGTCTGAAATCGCAGGAAAAGTAAAAGCCATTATCGTTGACAAATTAGGGGTTGACGAAAAAGAAGTTACTGAAACAGCAAGCTTCACCAATGATCTTGGTGCTGATTCTCTTGATACAGTTGAACTCATCATGGAATTTGAAAAAGAATTCAACATTGCAATCCCTGATGATCAGGCTGAAAAAATCAATACTGTTGGCGAAGCCATTAAGTATATTCAAGAGCACGCGAAGTAGTCTTCGCACTTTTTTGTTTATTAAAACCATCTGGGAATGCAGCTGAAACGAGTTGTTGTCACAGGCCTTGGCGCTATTACGCCCTTAGGTAACACTGTGCAAGACTATTGGAATAATCTAGTGGCGGGGAAACCTGGTGCCGCAAGAATTACTCGTTTCGACCCATCAAAGTTCAAAACGCAATTTGCTTGCGAAGTCAAAGGATTTAATCTAGAAGAATATTTCGATAAGAAAGAGGGTCGCAAATTGGATCCTTTTTCCCAATTCGGAATTGCAGCAGCTGATCAAGCTGTGCGCGATGCTGGATTAAATGCGGATACAATTGACAAAACACGCATAGGAGTTATTTGGGGAAGTGGCATTGGAGGCTTACAAACATTCCAAGATGAATGTCTTGGTTTTGCAAAAGGCGATGGAACTCCACGTTTCAATCCATTTTTCATTCCAAAAATGATTGCCGATATCTGCTCGGGACACATTTCCATTCGTTTTGGCTTCAACGGACCAAATTTTACTTGCGTTGCCGCATGTGCTTCTTCAACGAACGCGTGTATTGATGCATATAATTATATCCGTCTGGGAAAAGCGAATGCAATTGTAACGGGTGGATCAGAAGCTGCAATTTGCGAAGCGGGTATTGGAGGATTCAATGCCTTGCATGCAATGAGTACGCGCAACGATACACCGGAATTGGCCTCACGTCCCTACGATAAAGACAGAGATGGATTTGTTTTGGGCGAAGGTGCTGGAGCAATTGTATTGGAAGAATTAGAGCATGCTCTAGCGCGCGGCGCACATATTTACGCAGAAGTAGTTGGAGGTGGATTAAGTGCAGATGCACATCACATTACAGCCCCACATCCTGAAGGACTGGGTGCCGCATTGGTGATGCGTGCTGCATTAGAAGATTCAAATTTGGCTGTGGATGAAATTGATTATATCAATACACACGGAACATCAACACCACTTGGTGATACTGCAGAATTAAAAGCAATTGAGAAAATTTTTGGGGAACAGGCATTCAAAATGAATATCAGTTCTACCAAATCAATGACGGGGCATTTGTTAGGTGCAGCAGGAGCAATTGAGGCTATTGCAACAATTCTTGCAGTGAAGAATGATATTGTTCCACCAACAATCAATCATTTTACCGATGATCCTGAAATTGATCCTCGCTTCAATTTGACTTTTGATAAAGCTCAACATCGTGAAGTTCGTGCGGCAATCAGCAACACCTTCGGCTTCGGTGGTCACAATGCCGCTGTTGTCTTTAGAAAATATCCTTCTTAATTTTCAATCGTGAAAGCAAGACTTCAAGCCCTTTTTTCATCTGGGCAGGATAAAGCGTTTCGTAAATCGATAAGAAATCTTCTGGGATTTTGGCCTGGGAATATTTCGCTTTACCGAAAGGCGTTTACCCACTCTTCTGCAGCGAATCAAAGTCGCGATACAGATACGCCAAAAGAAAGTTATGAGCGATTGGAGTTTCTTGGTGATGCTGTTTTAAGTTCTGTAATCGCGGATTATTTATTCAAAAAATTTCCATTTAGAGACGAAGGCTTCCTGACAAAAATTCGATCAAGGATTGTGAGTCGTCAGCAACTCGGAAAACTTGCAGTGAAATTCGGAGTCGATCGTTTTATTATTGCGGAATCGGGATTGGCGGGGAGAAGCAATTCACTTAATGGTGATGTTTTCGAAGCGCTAATTGGTGCAATTTATATTGACAAAGGATACAATTCCACAGCTCGCTTCATCAACCAAAATATTCTTCGATTTCATCTTGACATTGACGAAATTGAAGCAAATGACTTTGATTTTAAGAGCAAATTAATTGAGTGGGCCCAGAAAAGTCGGAAGGAATTGCGATTTAATATGGTTGATGAAACAGGAGCGGGTCAATTGAAAATATTTACCATTGAGATTACAATTGACGGGGAGCCTCGGGCACGTAGCCAGCACCAATCCAAGAAAAGAGCAGAGCAGGAAGCGGCAGGAATTTGCATTACCACTTTGGGAATTTCATAAAAAATCACCCTAATTTCTAGTGAATACTAAAATTCTGGGCAACCACCAGAACCTTTTGGCGTCATATAGGCGTAAAAGGTAGCGGACCCCCTACCGCAAAATGACAGACAACGAACTTATCGCCGGTTGCATACGACAGGACAGAGCCTGTCAGGAAGCGCTCTATAAGCGGTTCTATGGTAAAATGAAAGGCGTATGCCTGCGTTATGCCAAGAATCACGACGAGGCCAGCGATATGCTACAAGAAGGTTTCATCAAAGTATTTACATCGATTCGCAATTTTGGCTTCAAGGGTTCTTTTGAAGGTTGGGTGCGGAGAATAATTGTAAATACTTCAGTGGATCACTTGAGGCGCAACAAACATGAATACATGATTGTGTCTACCGTTTATGCGCGTGAAGGGGATATTCCTGATGCTGCCGAGGAAGTAGAAGAGGACAACTTGTTGAACAACCTATCGGAAGAAGAAATTCTTTATGCGGTTAGCCAATTGAGTCCTGCCTACCGGACTGTTTTCAATCTGTATGTGATGGAAGATCTACCACATAAAGAAATTGCAGACCAACTTGGTATCAGCGAAGGAACTTCAAAGTCGAATTTGGCGAAGGCCCGCTTCCAGCTCAAGAAAAATTTAAATAACCTTATTAAACAAGCAGATGGAGAACGGACAACTACACGATGACAAACTTTTCCGGGCGGTACACGACCGGCTAAGCGACTATGAGGCTCCCGCCAACGGAGCTGACTGGGACGCTATGAGCCGTTCGTTGAATACTTTGCCCAAGGCCACTCGCTTTCATTGGAAAATTTCCTTGAACACGATTTTGGTTGCAATTGGAATATTGGGAATTTCAGCTTTAGGTTATGCATTGGCAACGCATTCCGGCAAGGCGAATTCAGAATCTCCGAGATCGATTTCTGCAACTCAAAAGAACGCACCTGAACAAAGCAATGTTTCGGTGAATCATTCTTCTCCAACAGTCTCCAATAATTCAACGGAAGTTTCTGGTGAAACGCGACAAGCACAAAATGAAAATGCACTTGCGGTAACATCAACAAGTGAACAAACTGCTGCAACAATCAATGCAGACGGAAGTGCGAAAACAAAAAAACAGAAAAATTCTTCCTTGAGATTCGGTGATCAGATTGATCCGCGAAAAGGGTTTATTTATAAAACGCAGGAAAATAATAATGTGGTTTCTCAAAACATAACTGATCCCAATCCAAATGTTTTTTATGATTCCGAAAATGGAAATGTAAAAAAAATAATTCTCAAAAAAGATTCGACAGGAATCAAGGCAACCATTAAACCGCTTCGTTCTTCAGATTCCATTCCAACGAATTCCCCGTCGAAAGGAACACCAACAAATGGAGATCAACAGGGGTTTGATATTGGAGGGTGAGTTGGAGGGGCCGGTGACAAGGGACAGGTGACAGGTGAAAAAGACAGTAATTTTTTTGATCATTTCAATATGCAAAGAGTTTCCTTATGGGAACTTTTTTTGCGTGAGGGATAGAAGTGGAAAGCCCGGAAGACGTGGTGTCGGGTTTTCAAACCCAACACTACGGTTGAGGACTTGCAGCGAATAGCCCGACCTGACGCAGGAAGGACACGCCTTAATGATTACGGATTTGTCGATTACCAATTACCAATGAAAAATGCATTCGGTTGGCAGATAAAAAATGTTCTGTGAAAATCTGAAATTTTGCTTACTCTTTCTTTGTAATATAAGGCAACCTCCAATCATGACTTGCGTCTTTTAATTGGCATCACCTTTTAAAACACATATCATGAAACAATCCTACAAAATTTTCCTATTGGGATTTTGCGGAATTCTTGCAGTGTTAAGTCTGCGCGCACAGGATCCTGAATTCACACAATTTTATGCAAACCCACTTTACCTGAATCCCGCATTGGCAGGGAACAGAGTTTGTCCGCGGGTAAATATTTCTTATCGAATGCAATGGCCTGGAATTTATGGCACGTATTCAACCGTTGGTGTTTCCATTGACAAACTTGCTTACAAAGTGAAAGGCGGCATTGGATTGATGGTGGTGAATGACAATGCGGCGAAAGGAACATTGCAAACAACCGGCGTTGGACTTATTTACGCACCGGTAATTCCGATCACCAGAAAAGTTTCTGTTACTGCGGCAATACAAGCGGGCTATTGGCAGAAAACAGTGAATTGGAGCAAACTCACTTTCGGTGATCAGATTGATCCACAACGCGGATTTATTTGGACCACAAATGAAGCTCCAGGAAAACAATCGGTCGGAAATTTTGATCTCGCATGTGGCATGTTGATTTCATCAAAATATTTATTTGCCGGTGGAGCGGTACATCATATTCTCGAACCGAATGAATCTTTCATTGACGGACAAAGTCCATTACCAAGAAAATATACTTTTCATGCAGGAGCAAACATTCCTGTGAATAAGGCAAGCAGTTACTCAGATGAAACTGTTATTTCACCCAACATACTTTATCAGCAACAGGGTGATTTCAAACAACTGAACATGGGCGTTTATGTTCGTAAGGGAACAATTGTTGGTGGAATGTGGTATCGTGGAAATGACTCATTCATTATTTTGTTGGGCATGGAAGTAAATTCCTTGCGCTTGGGATACAGTTATGATGTGACGGTTTCCAAATTGACAAATGCTTCTGCGGGATCACATGAAATTACTTTGGGCTATCAGTTTTCCTGTAAAAAGCCGCCAATAAAATATCGTCTTGGCAGTTGTCCGAGTTGGTAAAAAAACAGTGGTAGCGTTTAGTGGTAGCGGTAGTCGGATTTCATTTTGACATCTCCCTTCCGCCAAATTCTACTGCTTCTTAAGTTCCATTGTATCTTTGCGTTTCAATGGCTGCTCCCGAACATTTACTTCATATTATAAAATCAATTCCTGATAATCCGGGTGTGTATCAGTATTATGATGCGGAGGGAAAATTGATTTATGTTGGGAAAGCAAAAAATCTGAAGAAGCGCGTTTCCTCTTATTTCACGAAGGAAAATCACGAACAGGCGAAGACAACGATTCTTGTTCGGAAAATTGTTGACATAAAATATTTGGTTGTTGATACGGAGTTGGATGCTTTGTTGTTGGAGAATAACCTGATCAAGAAATATCAGCCACGATACAACGTGTTGCTGAAGGATGACAAAACATTTCCGTGGATTTGTATTACCAATGAACGTTTTCCAAGAATTTATTCCACACGCAGATTGGTGCGCGATGGCTCACACTATTTCGGGCCTTATGTAAGCGGAAGAGTGATGCATGCAATTTTGGATTTGGTTCACAAAATGTATCCACTACGGAATTGCAGATTGGCATTGACGGAAAAAAGCATTGAAGCGAAAAAATTCAAGGTGTGTTTGGAATTTCATATTGGAAATTGTCTTGGTCCGTGTGAAGGATTGCAGACGGAAGAAAATTACGACATTGGCATCAGTCATATTCGTGGAATTTTGAAGGGAAATATTTCTGTTGTGTTGAAACAATTGAAAGTGATGTTGCAGGAATTTTCCTCGAGCATGCAATTTGAAAAAGCGCAGGAGTTGAAAGAAAGAATTGAAGCGCTGGAAAATTATAAATCGAAATCAACAGTTGTGAGCGCCACCATTACAAACGTGGATGTGTTTTCACTTCAATCAGATGAGAAATCCGCTTACGTGAATTTTTTCAAGGTTATTGATGGCGCGATTGTGCAAGGGCATACGATTGAAATGAAAAAACGTTTGGATGAAACGGATGATGAGTTGTTGCAAATTGCCATTGTGGAATTACGCGAACGTTTTCAAAGTATTTCTCCTGAAGTAATTGTTCCTTTCATTCCATCCATAGAAATTCCGGACGTTGAATTTGAGGTTCCGAAAATTGGTGATAAAAAACATTTGCTGGAATTATCGGAACGCAATGTTGGTTATTACAGAAAAGACAAATCAAGTAGAGAATCATTGGTTGATCCGGAGCGGCACAAGAAAAGAATTCTCGCGACGATGATGAAAGATTTGCGTTTGATAGAAGAGCCGCGACTCATTGAATGTTTCGACAACTCGAATTTTCAAGGTGACTTTGCTGTTTCAGCCATGACTGTTTTTAGAGATGCGCGTCCAGCGAAAAAAGAATATCGTCACTTCAATGTGAAAACTGTTGTTGGTCCGGATGATTTTGCGACGATGGAAGAAGTGATTTATCGCCGTTACAAAAGAGTGGTGGAGGAAAATTTGGAAATGCCACAACTGATTGTGATTGATGGAGGAAAAGGACAACTCAGTGCAGCGATGACGAGTTTGGAAAAATTGGGACTGCGTGGGAAAGTTGCCGTGATTGGAATTGCAAAACGATTGGAGGAAATTTATTATCCGGATGATTCCGTTCCACTTTACCTCGACAAAAAATCAGAAACGCTTCGCATCATTCAGCAAATCCGTGATGAGGCACATCGATTTGGAATTACACATCACCGAAACAAACGCAGCAAGGAAACGATCAAAACGGAATTGACGGAAATAAAAGGAATCAGTGACACAACGGCGCAGAAATTATTGACCGTATTTAAATCGGTGAAACAGATAAAGGAAAAAAGTGAAATGGAAATTGCAGAGGTTGTTGGAAAGGCGAAGGCAGTATTAATATGGAGCCATTTTCATTGAAGAAGAGTTTGAAAGTTTGAAAGTTGAAATGTTTGAAGGTTGATGTGCAAATGTGCAGATTGCAAATTTGAATTTTTCCCCGTGTCTCCGTGCCTCCGTGGCTTTTTTGTTTGAAAATGCGATGTTGTGAAATAGCCCCGATTGCAGCGGAAAGCCCGCAGTGAAACGAGGACTTGCAACGGAAAGCGGGAGAGGTGGTTTAAAATTCAGAAATGATTCTGCTCCTACTTGTAAAAATTATTTTCCACAAAGAGGATTCAAGCGAACATACTTTCCCTGTTGAATGTGAAAATAATTCTGATTGATGGAATAATCGGGCATGACTTCCCAGCGACGCATCATGTAATCATTTTCGTTCAAGCGATTTTTATTATCGTGTTCCGCAAAATCTTCCCAAGTGCAAATGCTTACTGTTTTGTTTTTATCAATTGCGGCAGATCGCAATAAGGTTTCCATGGTGAATGACCAATCAACATATTTCATACAAGAATTGTAATCGTTGGGATCCAATTCAAATTTACTTCCCGATAATTTCTGCGCTTCGGTAATTGCCACTTCTGTTTGTGCTGTATTTTTTTTGAATTGAAAACCTAATTTGGTAAATATCATGATTCGCCAACCGACAATTAATACAAGGAGAATTGCACCATAATTATTTTTCAAAGTCATTTGTGTGAATAAATCATAGAGGAAAGGCAGAAAAACAATTGGGATGATGGGCATATACATTCTTTCGAAATAAGGAGTTAATTCCCAATCCATTTCGTTTGTGAGATTGATGAGCAGGATTTGCCCAAATAAAAATGCGGAAACCAAAACTAATTTTCTGTGATTTTTTCTGACAATATAAAATCCCATTGTAAAAAGATAAACGAACATTGGAATGGTGTAAAACGAGAAAAAGAATTTGAATAATTTCCAATAATAGCCGAGATGTGTCAGATTCAAGTAAGCCTTGTTCCATGAAAAATCGAGGAGTGATATTTTTCCGGCTTCATATGAACTGAGAAACATTTTTTTGATGATATACCAAAAAATAAATATGGCAGCAACCAGAAAAAACATTCTCCATTGAATCACCCACCGTTCAGCGGCATCGAAGAGCAAGAGGAACAATAGGGGAATAAATAATAATGGATGTGAAAATAAAATGGTGATCATGATAATTCCCAAGAGAATCAAATCGCACATTAAAAAGTTTCTTCCATTGACCATGTGCGATCGCACGAGTACCAATAAGATTGTTCCATACCAAATTTCATACATCGGAATAAACTGAATGTACAAAACTCCGAAAACCATAAATAGAATTATCGCGACGCCCGCTGTGTTGTCTCGAAGATATTTTGTTGCATAGAGAAAAACGAGATAAAAGACGACGACGTTGTTCAGGGAATTGAGAACGATAATGGTATTCAAACTCCATCCCAATTTTACGCCAATCAAAGGCAACACTTGTGAAACAGCAAGGATGAAACGCTGGTGTTCAATTTGAAACTGTCCAGAATTAACAACCTTAAAAAGATAGTATGCACCATCTGCCTGAAATCTTTCCTGCGCGAATACAATGGCGAAGATGGCCATCGTTAGAAAGAAGAGATTGGTTAGAAGGGGAAAATAGTTTTTTTCTGAGCGCATTTCTGTTGGCTGTCAGCTGACCGCTTACTGATTTTCAGGAAAGCTTATCTGTCAATAATTTTATTTCAATCACAGGAGAAATTCTTTCGTAAAGGATGTGATACACCGCATCCGTTATGGGCATGTTCACATTATATTTTGAGTTAATTTCCTTGATGCATTTCACCGCATAATAACCTTCAGCAATCATTTCCATTTCCAGTTGAGCCATTTTCACGGAATAACCTTTTCCAATCATTGCGCCAAACATTCTGTTGCGAGAGAATTGGGAATAGGCAGTAACCAATAAATCGCCGAGGTAGGCGCTGCTTTTTATGTCGCGATCAATTGGATGCACCGCTTTTACAAATCGGGAAATTTCCTGAATGGAATTGGCAATCAATACGGCTTGAAAATTGTCGCCGTAACCTAGTCCATGACAAATTCCACTGGCGATTGCGAAAACATTTTTGAGAACGGCAGAAATTTCTGTGCCATAAATATCATCTGAAACAGAGGCACGGATATAGCGACAGGAAATTTTATCGGCAACAAACTGCGCGAAATTATTGGATTGAGAAGCGATCGTGAGGTAAGAAAGTTTTTCCAAAGCAACTTCTTCCGCGTGACAAGGGCCTGTGATGACGCCAATGTGTGAATAGGGAACTGAAAATTCTTGATTGAAATATTCCCCAACAATTAAAAGAGGGCGAGGAACAATTCCTTTAATGGCAGAAAAAATAATTTTGTTTTTAAAATCATCTTTCGTCAAACCCTTGAGTGAATCTTCAAGGAAAGCCGCAGGAACCGCCATGATGATTATTTCATGATTTCTAATTGTAGCGGCGATGTCGGTGGAAAGTTCAAGGTGATCTAACTGCAATTCAACTGAACTCAGGTAGCGAGGGTTGTGCCGAAACTTTTTTATGTAATCAATAGTCTCTTCATGCCGAATCCACCAACCGATCTTTTCATTGCCATTTACATTATTGCAAAGCATTTTGATGATTGCTGTTGCCCAGCTTCCTCCTCCAATAACTGCTATTTTGTGACTCATGGTTGGCGAATTTACGAAAAAAGGGACTAAGGACTTGGGACTCGGGACTTGGGAAATTATTTAAATCTTTCTTTCGTCACCGAATGTTATTGGGGATTTTGGTTAAACATTTTTTTATTTGAACCCGGGTCTTGGGCCGTAAATATTTGGATGTCCTTTTAAGGTTTTAACTTGTAAATAATCAATCAAAATGGGAAGGCCATTTTTTGAATAGCAATAAAAATTAACGGTGTCTGTTAATAGAAGATCTGAAGGTAAACGCAAACCGAAATAAACATGCTGCCGTTGATTCCAATTCATTGGATTGATCTGTGTTGTTGATTCCATTCCGTTCCAATACAATTGTTTCCCATCGCGCTGAAATTCGATAACAAGAATAATGTTCGATAAACTATCCAACAACTTTACATGGGCAGTAAAAAAAATCTCATTATCAGGATTTATTAAAATGTCTCCCACTTTCTTTTTTAATGAGGGAGAATAAATGCAGGTGCTGTCGAGGCGAATTTGATAATTAGGGGAAAGATCTATGTGTGGAGTGTAATGACCATTTACAATATCACTTGGAAAATTCTGTTGTGAAGTATCAATCATTTCAACTTTACAAGGCTTGCTCCAATTGGAAGTTTCGCGCTGTTTGTTTGTTGAATCAAACTCAAGCTCTGACAAAGGAGAATCTTCAAAAATTTTATCTGATTCGAAAATTCTATTCTTCTCAATGAGTTTATCAGCTGGAGAATGGGTTGAAAAAATATATATAGCGGAATTAAACCATTCGTTTTTTTTAATCAAGAATGGAAATTTCTCTTGAATAATTGGAAGAATTTCCAAGGGCGAATATTTTGTACTCCAACCATAAATGAAATAATCGGTGTTTGAATTTTCAACAATATTTCTGAATCCCACTAATTCATTTTGCCCATTATTGATTGTTCCCAGAATGTTTTCCGGACATTTTCCAATTCGATCGCAATTATATTCCAGCATGAAGGGACCATCCACATTGTAAAACACATCTGCATTTTTTCCGTCCATAGCAGCTTTTTCTTGCCAATCGAGAGCTATTGAAACCAGCTCTTTCAATCTTCCGAAATGATCAGAGAGATGATATGGTTTATAAAATGTTACATAGGAGAAAAACACAATTGCAAATCCAGCAGGAAAAATGATTGCAATCTTTTTTGAATTGAAATCCGGCAATCTTGAAAACAAAAACATCAACAGAAATGGAAATCCGAATAACAAAACGGAATTTTGTAAAACAGGGTTTTTCTCAATGGAATACACATAACCGATTACCATTGGTAAAATCCAAATCAAAAGGACCAACAATTGGAATTTATCAGGTCGTTTATAGAAAACGACAAACGACAAACAACAAACGATAAACGAAATGAACATCAAGCCTCGAGATCCGTCGAATGCAAATCTCAAATGATCAAGAAGAAATGCAGGCGTTGGTTTTCCCAGCCAACCATTCGGTCCGCCGATTCCACCGATTTCAATTTGACTTAATGTAATGGAAAGGTGTGGAAGGAATAATAAAACAGCAAGAGTGCAGGCCAGTAAATATTTTAGACGCATTTTTTTCGCGACAAAAAACAATCCCACAAATGCGATTAATGTTGTAGTCAGCAAACTGAAATAATGTGAATAAGCAGCCAACGCAGCAGCAAATGCAAATCCAATAATGTCTCTTTTGTGTGTTGAGTTTTCATTGATAAACCGCGACAAAAAATAAACCGCCAATAATGTAAAGAATAATCCCGGCGCATAGGGGCGAGCCAACTGCGAATACATTAATGGAAATTGTAAAAACGCAATTCCAATTGCAGTTGCCAGTCCTGTGGAATTTGAAAACCATTTTCTCCCGATAATTCCCGACAACCAAATACTAGCTGTTCCGAAGAGGGCGAATGGAATTCGAATTGAAAACTCGCTCCATCCAAAACATTTGGTCCAGAACCATAGGAAGACTTGTGTAAAAGCAGGATGACCATCCGGTCGCACTCCTCCTTCTATCATTGCCGGAAAGGATGGAAATTTCAAACGGAAAAGTGCACTTGCTTCATCAGCGGTAATGGATTCTGAACTCAATCCGTGAAGACGAAGAGCAAATCCAAGAATCGTAATAACTCCGAGAAGAGTGAGAAATATTTTGTCGGAATTTTGGTGTGGCTTGAGCATGCCTATCAAAGGTAAACCATATGAAGTAATTGAAAGTCCGAAATGCAATAACTATCCCTCAAAAAGTCTTAATTTCGCAGCACTTTAGAATTAGAATTTCATTTTTCACAGGAGAAATAGCTTTCAGAAATGGGTTTGTACTTGCCAAAATCTCCTTATTCACTCGACGATCCGCGTACGACCTTATACCATCGCGACCTGATACTTTCAAAACCATTTCTAAAAAAACTTTATTCTGAATGGTATTCTGTTTTTCAAAACAACACGCATGAATTCAAAGAAGGAAAAATTCTTGAGATCGGTTCCGGTGGCGGTTTTTTGAAACAGGTAATTCCAAAGGTCATCACCTCCGATATTTTGGAATTGGAAGGTGTAGAAATGGTTTTTTCCGCCGAAAAAATTCCGTTCAAAGAAGGAGAACTTTCCGCGATAGTCATGCTGAATGTTTTTCATCACATTCCAAAACCCGCAGCATTTCTCAATGAGGCACAACGCACTTTAAAAAAAGGCGGAAAAATTATTCTGATTGAACCGGCCAATTCATTTTGGTCGAGAATCGTTTATAAGAATTTTCATCATGAACCTTTTAATCCAAAAGGGGGATGGGAAATTGAATCGACGGGGCCGCTTTCCGGAGCGAATGGTGCCTTGCCTTGGATATTTTTTAAACGAGACAAAGAAAAATTCGAGAAGGAATTTCCATCGCTGAAATTGAAAACGTTCCGTTATCACTCGCCACTTCGTTATTTGATCAGTGGCGGTTTGTCAATGAAACAATTGGTGCCTACCTGGTCTTTTTCATTTTTCCGCGGCTTTGAAAAAATACTGAGTCCGTTTTCAACTCAATTAGGTATGTTTGTCACAATAGAAATAGAAAAAATCTGAATGGAAAACAAAGTAAGCTACTTCGATCGCATTGCATCAAAGCAAACGAAAAGAGGATTTAATGCCTACTACTGGAAGGACATTGAAAAGTATTGTAATTATTTTTCCCATAAGGATATCAGTGTTCTTGAAATTGGTTCTGGTGGTGGAGATCTCATTGGGAGGATAAAGGGCAAACGAAAAGTTGGAATTGATTTTAGTCCGGCAATGATTGAGGTGGCCAAGAAGAAATATCCGGAAACGGAATTTCAATTGATGGACGCTTTAGACATTTCTCTCAATGAAAAATTTGACTTAATTCTAATTTCAAATCTCATTGGTCATGTTGAAGATGTTCAGAAGTTATTCGAGCAACTTCCCAAAGTGATGCATAGAAATTCCAAAGTCATCATTACCTATTACAATTATGTTTGGGAGCCGCTTCTGAAGCTTTCTGAGATTTTTGGACTCAAAACAAAAACCCCTACGCAAAACTGGCTTACGCTTAAAGACATCAATAATCTTTTATATCTCGCCGGCCTTGAGGTATACAGGAATAGCAAGCGTATGATTTTTCCTGTTTACATTCCACTCTTGTCTTTTCTCGTCAATAGATATCTTGGCAATTTCTTTCTCTTCCGTTGGATGTCAATCAACATATTCACATTTGCAAAATTTGCTTCAGAAAGCAAGGTTTTTCAGGAAGAAAATAATTTTTCTGTGAGCGTAATTGTTCCTGCAAGAAATGAAAGTGGAAATATTGAAGCTGCAATTCTTCGCACGCCAATAATGGGCAAACACACACAATTCATTTTCGTTGAAGGCAACTCAACGGATGATACTTGGGAAAAAATTCAGGAGATCCAGAAAAAATATTCGACAACGCACGACATAAAAATTGCAAAACAACCCGGCAAAGGAAAAGCAGATGCTGTTCGATTGGGATATGATATTGCGGATGGAGATATACTTATGATTCTTGATGCTGATTTGACGATGCCGCCAGAAGATCTTCCTAAATTTTATAATGCAATAGCTTCTGGCAAAGGAGATTTTATCAATGGCACGCGCTTGGTTTATCCAATGGAAAAGGAAGCTATGCGTTTTTTAAATCTTTTGGGAAATCATTTTTTCAGTATGGTATTTTCCTGGCTCTTGGAACAAAGAATAAAAGACACACTTTGCGGAACAAAAGTTTTGTTCAAGAAGGACTATGATAAATTAGTCGTGAACAGGGAATACTTCGGCGACTTTGATCCTTTCGGAGATTTCGATTTATTGTTTGGAGCGCACAAACTCAATCTGAGAATTGTTGAAGTTCCGATTCGATACCGTGACCGCACTTATGGGGAAACAAACATTTCGCGTTTCAGACACGGACTCATACTTCTTGGAATGAGTTTCTTTGCCTTGAGAAAAATAAAATTCATTTGATTTTTCACTTGTTCAATATTGAACAATGGTAAGGTCATCGAAATAGATTGAAGACTTTTCACCTTCATTCCACGCATAACCTTTCAGCGAACCGCCGATATAATCTGAAGGGATATCAACACTCATTCTGATTTTTTCCCAACCGTTTTCACCTTGCTCCACAACTGATGAACTGGATTTGTAAAACTTTCCATTCATTCCAGTTACCACCAAAACACCTCTTCCTTCTGCGCTTTTTCTCCATGCTGAAATTTCAAAATGGTCTCCCACATTTACTTTTATTTCAAACCCCATACCAAATTGAATTGTGTTTGTCAATTCCAACGAGGCACTACCTGAATGTTTTTCCTTATTTGTTTTTGCTTCGATTCCCTGAAAATGCAAACTCTCATCGTTTGAAATCAATGAACCATCAAGAATTTTTTCAACGTCGCAGATGGTTACAAGAGCGGAATCAGGAATGGTTTTCATTTCGCCGATTCGATTCATTTCATACAAGCGCTCTCCAGTGGTAGTGTTGACATAAACTCTTTTTAAGTCTATGACTTTATTGCCACGATTCAATTGCCGTAAAACAGCAAGTGACTGCTCTACAATTGTAGTGTCATTAACATAAAAACTAACTAGTGTTTGTTTGTTTTTATTGACCAGATCACCCAACTCAAAAGTTGAACCCCATTGGTGAAACTCATTGTCGACAATCGAATAGAAATAGCTCTTTGGATAAAGTTTTTTGAGTTTTGCATAATATTCAAATCGAGTGGTGCCGGCATAACATGTTCCAAAATAAAGGGCAGGAGGAACTTCAGCGAAATAATATTCATAGGTCATATAGAGGCGTGGCACATTCTTGTATTTTGCCATAACACTTGCCGTTTCCGATTTTGGATTTTTAAAATTTTCATAAAAATCATACCTGTCGATATCGATAAACGAACACAAGCCAATAATCAGAACAACACCAACAATCTGAATTGTTTTGTTTCTCAGTAAATGAAAACCCTTGCTTGTGGAAGGAAAGGTTAACCGAAGCGACAGATAGGCCCCCAACATCATCAAGCTGTCGGCAGGAATGAGGTAGTGATATTTAAAATGTTTGGCGACAATAAGAATACAAACAACTGTAACAAGAAAAATTCCCATCAATAATCGAAGACTTGCATTTTCTTTCCAAAATCGAAATTTAAATTTTCCGGCGAAAGTCAAAAATAAAATAGTTGACAACATCAGCAGGCAAGAAATTGTAAATGGAAGATCATCTCTGAACATGTACCACAAATCCCATTTGAAAGCATTTACGTCAACAATTTTTGCTTCACCCGAACCATACATTCCCGTATGTGTAAAGAGTCGCACAATCCAACTGATCAGAAAATTCATTTTCGATAATGCAGGAATCATGAATAAAGCGGCGAATGCAACAAGCCCCGACGAATAGAGTATCCAACTTCTCCATTTTCTCAATAGGAATATTGGAAGAATGATCAGTGGAATGGCCGTCATTTTTGAAACAATCAGAAACCCACAGATGGCCGCGAATTTAATGCTGTAGCCATACATGCGTCTTGTTGAAATTTCCTTTTCATGAATGAAAGAAAAGAGGAGCGCAACAAGAATAAAACCACCCAAAATCAAAAATGGCTCTGTTCGAATGTCAGCCATGCAAGTGAGTGAAATAAATGAAACAAGAATTCCCGACTGCATAAAAACGGCAAGCGCAAGGTTGTTGCTGACCCGCTTAATCACAGATCCCAAATAGAATAACACAATGCTACAAGCCAACACAAAAATAAAAGAGAGCGCATGTAAATACTTTTCTGGGTCACTCAAAACATCCGTAACCAAATCAGGGTTTTTTCCCGAAACAACATGAATCGCCTTGATGAAAACCGCAGCGGCCATTTGGATTGTTGTACCAGGATGGTCAACGTGACCAACTTCCATCGTGCCATTTGCAAGATTCATTCCATTAAACAAATAGGCATAACTGGGATCTGTCCAGTTCATGAAAAACTTTTCCTGGTTCTTGACAAAGAAAAAATTGAACGTCATTACAATTGCCGGAACAATGAGCAACCAGACGAAACTTGATTTTTTCATTTAAGCCAATTTTTATTTTTCATGGAAAGCACGCACAGTGATTTTGAATTTTAATTTTTGAGTTTTTCAAATCAGAATAATTTGATTTCAAAATTCAGAACTCAAAAATTAGAACTTCTCTGGACGCATTTGTGGGAAAAACAAAACATCCTGAATGGAAACGTTATTCGTCATCAACATGGCGAGACGATCAATTCCAATTCCAATTCCTGCTGTTGGTGGCATTCCGTATTCGAGCGCACGCAAGAAATCATGATCAATGAACATCGCTTCATCATCACCGCGCTCCATCAATTTCACTTGCTCTTCAAAACGTTCACGCTGATCAATAGGATCATTTAACTCTGTGTAGGCATTCGCAATTTCTTTTCCATTCACCATCAACTCAAATCGCTCAACCAATCCAGCTTTGCTGCGATGCTTTTTTGTCAAGGGTGACATTTCAATCGGATAATCCGTGATGAAAGTTGGTTGAATATATTTTCCTTCGCACTTCTCTCCGAAAATTTGATCAATCAATTTTCCACGTCCCATCGTCTTGTCAAATGGAACATTGTGTTTTTTACAAACCGCATGCAAAGCCTCCTCATTCATTTCACTCACATCATCACCTGTATGTTCTTTAATCGAATCAAAAATAGTGATGCGCTTGAACGGTGCGGAAAAATCAATTACGTTTTCCCCAACAGTCAATTCAGTTTTTTCATGAAGATTCATTGCGATTTTTTCAATCATCGTTTCACAATTCTTCATCATCCACTCGTAATCTTTATACGCAACATAATATTCAAGAACAGTGAATTCCGGATTATGTGTGCGATCCATTCCTTCATTGCGGAAATTTCGCGAGAATTCATACACGCCATCAAATCCGCCAACAATCAAGCGTTTCAAATAAAGTTCATTCGCAATGCGCAAATAAAAAGGAACATCAAGTGCATTGTGATGTGTAATGAACGGACGCGCCAACGCGCCACCAGGAATGGCCTGCAACACCGGTGTGTCCACTTCCAACAATCCGGAATCATTTAAAAATTCACGAATCGTATTGATCATTTTCGTGCGCTTCATGAATGTTTCTTTCACGGTTGGATTGATGATCAAATCAACATAACGCTGACGATAACGCAATTCCGGATCAGTAACCACATCATGGGCTGTTCCACTTTCATCCACTTTCACAATAGGAAGTGGTCTTAATGATTTGCTCAGAATTTTAAACGACGTAACATGGATGGAAATTTCTCCTGTCTGTGTTGTAAAAACATAACCGGAAACACCAATGATATCTCCAATATCAATTAGCTTTTTGAAAACAGTGTTGTATAAAGTTTTGTCTTCTCCAGGACAAACATCGTCACGGCGAATGTATAATTGAATTCTACCTGTTGTGTCTTGCAAGGAAGCAAATGATGCATTTCCCATAACGCGAATAGTCATGATTCTTCCTGCAATGGAAATGTCCTTGTAATTGGTTTTGTCGCGTTCGTAATTTTCATGAATGTCTTTTGCAGTAACATTCACAGGAAATTCTGCTGCTGGATACGGATCAATTCCGAGTTTGCGAATTTCATCAAGTTTGTTTCTTCGGACAATTTCTTGTTCCGAAAGATGCTGGGTAGTAGGTGTCGATTCCATTGGCGCAAAGATAGAAAACAAGCGGAAGCAATTGAAAAATAATTACCGATTACGAAATGACCAATTACCAATGAAAATTTTAATTTGTAAGACTATTTCGGAGCAGGGAAATCGTAGTTCTCTAGCTACACTTCTCCCGCTTTCCGCTGCAAGTCTCCCAAGCCCAACAATTCTGTTGGGCTTGGGAGGATTTCCGCTGCAATCGGGGCTATTCTAGAACACTTCAGTTTCAAACAAAAAAGAAAGCCATAACAGTTTGAATTCATTAGAAAGAAAAACAGTAAAGGCATGCAGCATACGTCTTCGCAAAAAATGGCAAAAAAAACACCTCCACAAATGTTTCCG
>CAIQQJ010000093.1 GCA_903873905.1 uncultured Flavobacteriales bacterium | reverse complement strand
TTCTATTGCATCTCCTATTTGATCACCATTTCTAAAAGTTGATTCAAATTGCACTTTACCGCTTTCAAAATACTCTTTTTCAATTCCGTCCTGTTGTCCATCTACATAGATCTTTTCTGAAGAAATATTTCCATTTTCAAAATATTCATTAAAGAGTCCATTTTCCAATCCTGTTTTATAGGAAGCCTTCCGTTTTATTTTTCCATTTTCAAAATATTCAATTTCATTGCCATTCTTTTCTCCATTATCCCAAGAAGTTTCTCTTGCAGTTTTTCCATCTTCGTAATATTCTTTTTCCATTCCAACAATGTTTCCATTGAAATAAGTTGCTTCGTTCTGCACCGTTCCATTTTCAAAAAATATTTTTGCTGAGCCATCTGTCAGTCCGTCATTGTAATTTGTTTCAGAGCTCAAATTTCCATTTTCATAATATTCTTTGTGTGTACCAGCTTTCAAACCATTTTTATAAGCCCCTATCATAGAAATTTTTCCATTTTCAAAGTATGAAGTTGCCACTCCAACGACAGTATCATTTACAAAATTGCCTTGGCTAGAAATTTGTCCATTTTCAAAATAATATTTTGTCCAGCCATTTTGTTTGTCCATTAGAAAATTCAACTCTTGTTCGATTTTCCCACTTTCATAATATCTTCTCACGGTTCCATTGATCTTTCCTTTTGTATAGGGAATCTCAATTCTTAATTTTCCATTTATCAAATATCCTCTTGAAATTCCAATTGCGGTATCTTTCAAAAAGGTGGAAAGGAAATATCCAAATGCACCATTTGATGATTCCAAACTTGTGCCATCTTCATCAACATATTCAACCCACTTTCCATCTTTCAAACTATCCTTCATCACATTTTTTGCTTCAGCTCTATTCGTAAATCCTGAAGTTTGGGCTTGAACAGCAATGAAATTCAGGGAGAAAAAAACAAGTAATAGCGATAGGTTTTTCATTTAAGGGAGGGTTTGGCTTTGAGTTTTTCTTAGAGATTTGAAAACAAAATTAGTTTATTTAAGACAGGATGAACATTCACTTCATTCCATAAAAAAAGTCCCTCGAATTCGAAGGACTTTTTGCATTAAAACTTTTTACTAAAGAATCAATTCTTCATTGCTACAGGAAATAATTCCTTCAATTTGGAAATGGTATAATCAATTTCCTCTTTTGTGTTGTATTTGCTAAAAGAAAAACGAACAGAAGGACGAGACATGTCTGTTCCAATTGCGTGTAATACATGTGAACCCATGTTGCTTCCAGATGAACAAGCACTTCCTGCTGATGCTGCAATTCCATTTATGTCCAAATTAAAAACCAACATTTCAGCATTTTCAGTTGGAGGCAAACAAACATTCAGCACTGTATAAAGTGAATTGCCCAATGCATCACCATTAAAGGAGACACCTGGAAGATTTTTTTCCAATTCCTGAATCATGTAATTTTTTAATCCAAGAATATATTCCTGATGTTTTGTCAAATCACGGTATGCAATTTCCATTGCTTTTGCCAAACCTATAATTCCATAAACATTCTCAGTTCCGCCACGCATGTTTCTTTCTTGTGCTCCACCAATAATCATTGGCGCAATTTGAATGTCACTGTTGATATAAATAAAGCCTACACCTTTTGGTCCATGAAATTTGTGAGCAGCACAATTCAAAAAATGGGCATTGATTTCTTTAACGTCGATGTTATAATGACCAACAGTTTGGACAGTATCGGATTGAAAAATGGCATTGTATTTTTTACAAATCTCCCCTACTCTCTTTATGGGAAGAAGATTTCCAATTTCATTATTTGCATGCATCAATGAAACATAAGAACGTTCATTGGTTTTCAAAAGCTCTTCCAAATGCTGCAAATCGATGTGACCATTTGGTCCAAGTTTCACCATGCTCAATTTGATGAAACCTCGATCAGCCATTGCCTCAAGCGTATGCAAAACTGCATGATGTTCAATTGGAGAAGTTATGGCGTGTTTAATGCCCAAACCTTCGATGGAACAGCGAATAGCCATGTTATCGGCTTCTGTTCCGCCTGAAGTGAAAAATATTTCTGAGGGAGAACAATCCAATAGCCGTGCAACAGTCTTACGTGCCTGCTCAAGTAAGGCGCGTGTCTGTCTTCCATATGCATGAATGGAGGAAGGGTTTCCGTAATGTTCGGTCATCAACGGCATCATTGCATCAAGAACTTCTTTGTCAAGAGCTGTTGTTGCGGCGTTATCAAAATAGACTTTCATAATTATGGCGGTAAAATTCAATAATCAAAGGTAATATTCAAAAATTCAAAAACTCAAAATTCAATGGTTCTTATTGTTGAATATCAATTCTAAGTTAGGATGTGTCAAAATATTATTGTCTGGAAAATGTCAGGAAAGGCAAAAAGGGACAAAGGACGCATGAATGAGGAGTGAGAAGTGTTTTGTTCCAGGAAAGTATCAATTATGCTCTTTTAACTCCCTGTTCACGTCACCAATCCCCAAGGATTAAAAAATGATCAATTGGAAAAAGTGAAAGAACGAATCCTCAATTTGAAATCTTCAAATTAAGCTTGTTGCTCTTTAATTAATTCACGAATATCTGTAATGATTTTATTCGCAAGATTATTAGCAGTTGATTCCGATTCACTTTCAGAATAAATTCGAATGATCGGTTCTGTATTGGAACGACGCAAGTGAACCCATTCATTTTCAAATTCAATTTTTACTCCGTCAACAGTATTGACAGGTTGCTTTTTATATTTCGCTTGAATACCCGAAAGAATAGCATCGACATTCACTTCAGGAGTCAACTCAATCTTGTTTTTTGAAATGTGATAATCAGGATAAGAAGATCTCAACATGGAACAACTTTTTCCGTATTTGGCAAGGTGCGTGAGGAACAATGCAATTCCTACCAAAGCATCACGGCCATAATGGAATTCCGGATAAATTACACCACCATTACCTTCACCACCGATTACTGCATTATTTGCTTTCATCATGTCCACCACATTCACTTCACCAACGGCAGATGAAAAATATTTTCCGCCAGATTTTTCTGTCACATCACGTAAAGCACGAGTGGATGATAAATTGGAAACAGTATTGCCATTTTTATTGTTTTGTAAAACATAATCAGCAACAGCGACAAGCGTATATTCTTCACCGAACATTTCTCCATCTTCACAAACAATAGCCAAACGATCCACATCAGGATCCACTACAATTCCCAAATGGGATTTGCTCTTCAGCACTACTTTTGCAATGTCGCGTAGGTTTTCAGGAAGCGGTTCTGGATTATGTGAAAATTCTCCAGTTGGTTCGCAATATAATTCAGTAATGTTTTCAACACCCAATGCTCTTAATAACATTGGAACAGCAATTCCACCAGTAGAATTCACTGCATCAACTGCAACTCGGAAATTTTTCTCTTTAATTGCATTAATATCAACAAGCGGAAGTGCAAGAATTTGATCAATATGGAATTGAATGTATGTATCGTTGTAAATTACTTTTCCCAAGGCACTCACTTCTGTAAAAGTATAATCTTCTTTTTCCGCAATTGCCAAAACGTCTTCACCATCTTTTCCTGAAATGAATTCACCTTTTTCATTGAGCAATTTCAATGCGTTCCACTGTTTTGGATTATGACTGGCTGTCAAGATAATTCCACCAGAAGCTTTTTCAGCAATAACCGCAACTTCAACTGTTGGTGTTGTTGAAAGACCAATGTCAGTAATGTCGATTCCCAGGCCCATCAAAGTTCCTGTAACAAGACGATTTACCATTTCACCCGAAATGCGAGCATCACGGCCTACAACAATTCGGATTTTCGTTTTTTCACCAGCACGTCGTTTTAGCCAAGTTCCATAAGCAGCTGTAAATTTCACAACGTCAACAGGACTAAGTCCTTCGCCAGGACGACCACCGATGGTACCACGTATTCCGGAAATAGATTTTATCAATGCCACTTATAACTAGATTTTAAATTGGACTGCAAAGATACATCGGGTAAAAAAAAGTGAACCGTTTTTTTTCGAAACATACTAACAACCGTAAGTGCGGTTCAAATGATTTTTTTTGATGGTTTAACAGCCATTTGGCAACATTCGTAGGCGAATAGCGTATCTTTGTTATAACAAATTTATAACCGGTCTATGGATGATACGCCAAATATAGATGATGGCTTGGTAGAACGGTTTGAAGCGATGTTAAGTGGAAAGTCCTCCTCTTTTTTTGATGAAGAGGAACTTGAAGAACTCGCAGAACACTATATGCAAGCTGTCCAGAATCGGAAAGCGCTTGAGGTAATTGCGATTGCTAGAAATCAGCATCCTTTTTCTCCCTTGTTCATTGTGCTCAAAGCTCAGGTTCATGTTCAACTTGGTGAAAATCAGGTTGCATTGGAAATTCTTGATGAGGCAGAACGAATGGAACCTTTTTTTGGAGAGATTCACATGACACGTGGAAGTATTTATGGACAAATGGGTTTGCATGAAAAAGCAATGCTCAGTTACAAGCGTGCTGGTGAATATGATGTTCCTGAAGAAGAAGTGAAATTTTGTTGTGCTTTTGAATATACAAATATGGGGCGCCACAAAGAAGCGATTCCTTTACTTCGACGTGTGCTTGCAATAAATCCTGATTATGAAAATGCACAGAATGAACTAGCGTATTGCTATGAAATGGTGAACGATCAGGAAGAAAGCATTCACTTTTTCAATAAATTCACAGATGTTCGGCCTTATAATCCTCAAACTTGGTTTAACCTGGGCGTTGCATATAGCAGAAGCGGTTTGTATGAAAAAGCACTAGAAGCTTATGAATATGCATTGGTAATTAAGGAAGATTTTCCTTCTGCACTTTTTAATAAAGCAAATGCACTAGCAGCGACTGGATTAATTGATGAGGCCATTGAGACATATAAGGAAACTTTCAAGTTTGAAGAACCTCGTGCGGACACACATTATTATCTCGGAGAATGTTTCGAGAAAAAAAATGATTTCGACCAAGCGTTGGTACACTACAATCGCGCAACACGAATAGATCCCGAATATGCAGATGCTTGGTTGGGAAGCGGAATTATTCTGGAGCAACAAAATCGTTTGCAAGAAGGAATTCACTATGTAAAAAAGGCGATTGACATTGTTCCTGACAATGCAGAATACTGGTACATTTTCGGTGATCTTCAATTGAAAATGGGATTTCAGGAAGAAGCGGAAATGGCTTATAAAAAAGTGGTGGAATTGGAACCTGAAAATCCGAATATCTGGTTGGATTTTTCTGGAGTGCAATTTGAAATGGAACATTGCAATATGGCAATGGAAACTTTAATGGAAGGAATCAAATACCATCCACAAAATGCTGAATTGAATTATAGAATGTCTGCGTATTTGTTGAGTCTAGGAAAAAAACAGGAAGCACTTTCTTATTTGCATCGGGCTTTGTCATTGGACTTTGACAAGCATAGTACCATTTTTGAATTTCGTCCTGCCCTAAAAGAGAACACAGGATTGAATGAAATCATCGAGTCTTATCGTCGATTGGATTAAAATTCTGATTGAAATATTTCGTTGTGTGAATTTGAATTTATTTTACAAATCAATTCAGACTTGAAAAATGAAATAGGTTTGATAATCCAAACGAACTAGTGAACGTCGAACCTAATCCTTGTGTTCCAAATAAATTTACAAGAACAAATGGGCTTGGTTGATTTGATTCAAAGAAAAACTATTTGCATTAATTGACCCAAACTAGTTAATATATGATCTTCACCAAAAGGTAGGTCAATGCGTTCATTTTTTATTTAGTTTTGTGCCCATATCAAGAAGTAAAATCATGAATGTAAATCTCCCACATCTCCCCGACCGCCCCGACCGCCCACGTAAAAAAGGCTTGACCATGGTAATGGATAAAGGATTGGGGATCAAGCAAGCTGAACATTTCATTGATGCTTCAGCAGATTTTGTTGATATAGTAAAATTGGGTTTTGGCACTTCAGTTGTCACAAAAAATCTGGAGACAAAAATTAAACTTTATAAAGAGGCTGGTTTCCGTGTGTATTTGGGTGGAACCTTATTCGAAGCATTCCTTGTCCGCGGGATGGTTGATGAGTATATCAAATTCGCAACAAAACTTAAACTTGATCATGCTGAGGTTTCAGATGGTTGTATCAATATTGAGCACGATGAAAAGTGTGAATTGATTCGAAAACTTTCGAAACATTTTACTGTGCTTTCCGAAGTTGGATCTAAGGAAGAGGGAATTATAATTCATCCCAACAAATGGACTTCCATGATGTTGAAGGAATTGGAGGCTGGTTCATGGAAAGTTATTGCAGAGGCACGTGAAAGTGGTACTGTAGGAATTTATCATCGTAATGGACAAGCACACACGCTGCTTATCAATAAGATAATTGCCAAGGTAAAACCTGAAAATATTTTATGGGAAGCTCCGCAGAAAGGTCAACAGATCTATTTCATAAAATTATTTGGTTCGAATGTCAACCTTGGAAACATTGCTTATGATGATGCCATTCCATTGGAAACACTTCGTTTAGGATTGCGCGGAGATACTTTCTTTTCTTTCCTTCCAAAAAAATTACAGAAAAAAACCTAATATTTTATTCAACATACCGCCGCCAATGAAAGAAGTTACTGTTCAGGAATTAAAACACATGCTCGATAGTCATGAAGTTTTTCAATTGATTGATGTTAGAGAACCACATGAAGCAGAAATTGCTGCCATCAATGGAGAACTAATTCCGATGGGTGACATTGTCAGTAAACCTGAAAAAATCTCAAAAGACAAACCTGTAATAATTCATTGTAGAAGTGGTGCCCGTTCTGCAACCGTTATTCTCGCTCTTGAAAAACAATATGGTTTCACTAATCTTTTCAATCTTAAAGGTGGCATTCTTGCTTGGACAAGAGAAATTGATCCGACTTTAGCAACCTATTAATTCAAATGAGTTTTCTTCATTCCCTTCTCGATTTCATTCTCCACATCAATGATCATCTTGATAGCCTTGTGGCTGAATATGGAAACTTGATCTATGGAATTTTGTTCGCAATTATTTTTGTTGAAACAGGGATTGTAATCATGCCATTTCTTCCCGGCGATTCTTTGTTATTTGCTGCAGGTGCAATTTGTGCCCGTAGCGCTGGCGAACCAAATGCTCCAATGAATATTTTGGTTTTGATAGTGTTGTTGTCTGCTGCCGCAATTCTTGGTGACAATTCCAATTATGCAATTGGAAGATTTTTGGGAACGCGTGCAGTCAATTTGAAAATCGGAAAGAAGAATTTGGTGAAACAAGCCTACATCGAAAAAACGCACTCGTTTTTTGAAAAGTATGGAACCAAAGCAATTATCATGGCGAGATTTGTTCCGATTATAAGAACGTTCACACCTTTTGTTGCTGGAGTTGGTAAGATGAATTACAAATCAAAATTCCTTCCTTTTGATGTTGTGGGCGGAATTCTTTGGATCAGCACCATGTCATTGTCTGGCTATTTTCTTGGAACGAATGAATGGGTAAAAAAGCATTTTGAAATTGTTGTTGTTGCGATCATATTGATTTCAGTTCTACCAATGGTAATAGCATTTCTGAATCACAAATTCAGCAAGAAAAAATCCTAAACCGTGCGACTCTTCGGACTCATCGGTTATCCCCTCTCCCACTCCTTTTCGGAAAAGTATTTCACTGAAAAATTCCTTCGTGAAAATATTTCTGATGCTCAATACAAATTATTTCCAATTGATTCCATTGAGAAATTACCACAGCTTGTTTCTGAAAATCCAAATCTTGTTGGACTGAGTGTAACAATTCCCTACAAGGAAAAAGTAATTTCATTTCTTGATGAATTGGATGAATCAGCAAAAGTTATTGGTGCGGTAAATACAATAAAATTCAACTTTCAAAATTCAACTTTCAAGACCATTGGATACAATACGGATGCGCATGGTTTTAGAAAATCATTGAAACCATTTCTCACATCTGCACACGAGCGCGCGCTAATTCTCGGAACGGGAGGTGCGTCAAAAGCAGTTGAATATGTATTGAAACAAATTGGCGTGGAATGCATTTTCGTTTCGCGTGAAAAGAAAAACATTGTGGGAAAAACGATTCTTACTTATGAAGAATTAAATTCCTACGTAATTGATTCCTGCAAATTGATTGTGAACTGTTCTCCACTTGGTACCTTTCCGAATGTCAATGAATTTCCAAACATTCCTTATGAATCAATTTCAAAAGAACATTTTCTTTACGATTTGATTTACAATCCTGCAGAAACGGAATTTCTGAAAAGAGGAAAAATGCAAGGCGCGCAAATCATGAATGGATTGGATATGTTGAAGATGCAAGCGGAAAAGGCTTGGGAGATTTGGCGAAAATAATTTTGAATTTTTAATTCTTGATTTTTAATTGTGATGAAAGAAAAACCAGATGATGCCACGAAGGAAAAGTGGCTAAATGATAGTGCGAATTGGAAGGCTGGTTTTATTTATTACAATCCAAACGACAAAAGAATTTTTCCGCCGAAAAAATATGGCATGGGTTGGACCGTAAATTTCGCAAACCCGTTTTCAGTTCTGGCTTTTGCTTTGGTAATAATCATTGCAATTATCACTACCTATTTATTCAATCGGTAATTGAAAAGCAAATCAGTAAATATTTATTTCAGCGAAAGCAAATCTTCCACCCCAATATTCCTTTCCACCGTAAATCCTTCTGCGAATTCAACTAGAATTTCTCTTCCAAAAGTCCTGTTTTTTCCTTTCACTGTTTCAATGAATTCAGGAGAGGAAATGGGTGTCACAGGTTCAGTGGAATTTAGATTGAAAAACTGAGAACTGAATGCCATGATGGCTTCAATTTTCTTATCCATGAATGCTGAAATATCAACAACAAAATCCGGTTTCAATTGTCGGTCTTGGATATAATGGTAAACGGCTTTCGGACGATATGCATCTTGAATTTCCTTGTTGTAAGCAGTTTCAATTTTACTCAATCCAGCATAGAAACAAGCTTCAGAAACCAATTGAGCGGCTCTTCCATGATCAGGATGACGATCGGAAATTGCATTACAAAGAACAATCTTCGGTCGATATTGACGGATTTTCTCTATGATTTTATATTGGTTTTCCTTGTCATTTCTGAAAAACCCATCCTGAAATCCCAAATTTTCACGGAATTGCACACCCAGTATTTTTGCAGCAGCAGTTGCCTCTTGCAAGCGTAATTCCGCTGTTCCTCTTGTCCCTAATTCTCCTTTAGTCAAATCAATGATCCCTACAGAATAACCTGCAGCAATATGTTTCAATAAAGTTCCCGAACAACTCAATTCAATGTCATCAGGATGAATGCCAAATGCTAAAATATCTACCATAAAAGTTTTTCTATTTTAAATTCAGCCATAAATAAAATTGCAAATACAAAATCGGTTATCAATTTATTTTTTCCCTTCAATCCAGTTTACAATTTTATCGCAAAAAGGTTTTTCTATTGAAAGCACATGCCCTACATAATGACCATTTTCATCAATCATGTATTTCTGAAAATTCCATTTCACATCTGAACTTTCCACACCATTTTCAGATTTATTGCAAAGCCATTTGTAAATAGGATCTTGCGCATCACCTTTCACATCGATCTTTGCCATCATTTGAAAAGTTACGCCATAATTTTTTGTACAGAACGTTTTGATTTCAGTTGAACTGCCAGGTTCCTGTCCACCGAATTGGTTACAAGGAAATCCTAAAATGGTAAATTTCCCATCCTTTCCATACTTTTCATACAAAGCTTCAAGATCTTTGTATTGAGGAGTAAAACCACATTCTGAAGCGGTATTTACAATCAATACTTTTTTCCCTTTTAATGTTGAGAAATCAAAGTCTACACCATCGAGTGTTTTCGCTTTGAAATCAAAAAGATTTTTGGGTGGCGTGTCAGTTTGAAATGACATGACGATAATGGAGATCATAAGGACTCCTGGAATTAATATTTTTTTCATGGCGGTAAAATTTTACACAAAGTTAATGAAATTGAATCCATGTAAGTATGCCACAAATCCTTACAAATTAATCCTTTGATTGTCTTTTTATCTGGTTATAAATACCATTATATCAGTCACATGCAATATTTCAATCGAGATTTTATTGCTTGCGGTTATTTTACTAAGTATGCAAATGAAAAGATTTTTTTAGTCAAGTTTCCTGCAAAAAAAAGGCGTGTTAAATCTTCAAATACATGATCAGCGTCAGTTCGTGTATTTACACACATAAATACATTTGTATAGCCCTACACTTTAACCCAATTCAAATGAAAACTAGCTCAATAAAGATCTCTGCCGTTATTTTTACGGCAGTTTTCTATTCCGCAATTGTATTTACTTCAAGTTGCAAAAAAGAAGGACCTGCTGGGCCTGCCGGTACAAATGGTCTTGATGGAAATGTTGTGAGTGCAGCGGATCAGTCTGCTTTTGATGCTGCAGATGGATTAATCGGAGGACGTTTGTATGATAATTTTATTGAGGAGTTAGCAGTAACAGACACAGCTCTATTGAACCATGAAGATTTCTTCACTTGTGGCTCTTGCCATGGATTTGATTTACGAGGAAGTGCAGGAGTTCTCATCAATGCAGTTCCTGATTCTATTCGACCTGCTGTAGCACCAAACGACTTATATGTTTTTGCACAAACACATAATTTGCGCGAAGTTTTTAATGCAGTAAAACATACTGGAGGAAGAAACAGAATGTCAAATGCAAACAACAGATCCTACAATGCTTCAATGCCAGATTTTAGCTTATTGCTAACTGACAATGAACTTTGGAAGATCACAAAATTCCTCAAAACAAAAGCCTTGAACACTTTCAGACTTTATGACCTCACCACTTCAGGTTTTTACCCAACAGGAACAGCCGTAATTACAAATGTCGGTTTGGATGGTAATGCTGCTAATGGAGATGCTGTTTATGCGGCTAACTGTGTTACTTGTCACGGAACAAACGGGACTTTCATTGCGGTTGATGACAGTTCTGCCTACGTTGGCGATTTTATGAGAAACAGTCCTGATGAATTTCAACATAAAGTGCGATGTGGAACCCCAGCATCATTGATGCATACTTTCCCAAATATGACTGAAAGTATGGTGAAAGATTTGTTGAAAGCGGGACAAAATGCATTAGCATACCCTGGTTTCTAAAGTGTTTTTTTGATTTGATTTTTTGATTTTACGCCTCCATAATTTTTGGAGGCGTTTTTTTTTCAATTAAAGACACTTTTTTATTACAAATTTGGAGCAATTCCCCATCGTATTTTTGTCAAAACCAGTTTTTGTGTTTTTGAAATTTTCTATGAACAACAAACACCTAACTTTGTACCGATGTCGCTATTAAAACAAACGGGCTCTCTCATCAAACGTGAAATTCTACTTGAACAAAGGCAGAAATATGCATTTTATGGCGTTCTCCTTTTTGTAGTCTCAACAGTTTTTGTTGCCAAATTCAGTTTTCGGGTAATCAATGAGGTTCCAGTTTGGAATGCACTATTCTGGATTATCCTTCTTTTTGCGTCAGTAACAGGTGTTGCAAGGAGTTTTGCTCAAGAAAGTAGAGGTCGATTGCTTTATTTATATACACTCGCTGATCCACGCGCTGTATTACTGGCAAAAATGGTTTACAGTATTATTCTGATGGTATTCCTCGGTTTCGCAGGATTACTTGTCTTTTCATTTCTTGTTGGTTACCCAATTCAGAATTCCCCCTTGTTTTTTCTTGCATTATTCTTAGGCTGTACTGGACTTGCAGTGGCTTTTACTATGATATCAGCAATTGCTTCGAAGGCTGGGAATAATTTTACCCTTATGGCTATTCTTGGATTTCCAGTTGTTATTCCATTATTACTTGCAACATTAAAACTTTCCAAATACGCAGCTGATGGATTGGCTTGGAATGGGGCCTTAACTTACATTGGCGTTTTGGTAACTTTGAATCTGGTAATTGCGGCACTTGCTTACTTGTTATTTCCTTACCTTTGGCGTGATTAAAAAAAGAAATTTAGATGAAGCGGAATTGGTGGAAAATTCTTTGTGTAGCCCTATTGTTTTTTACGTTTTTTGCAGGTCTACTTGTTCCTTTAGCGCCTGGACTAATTAAGGCAACATCTTCTGTACAATCAACTTATTCAGGCCCTTTTACTGTAAAAGTTACGGGTTACAATACGCATTTCAAAGATCAGAATGCAAGCCTTTCTGCTTGGTTAATAAATGATAATCAGAATAATTGCACTAATGCAATTCGTGTAGTTGACAACACCCATCTTGAACTTGACTTCCCTCCTATTGCTCCTCTCACGAATCCTGTTTTTGGTTTAACAGTTTACAATGATAAAGATGGAAGATTGGTAATGAATAATGCCATTTCAACCATTGATACCACACGTGGTGGAATAGTTCCTGTTTGTCATCCTGTTGTAAAAAATGAAGAACAAGACCATTGGGCAATTCCATTTCAATTTATTCTTTATGAATCTCTACGCAATTTGTTTTTCCATGTACCCATGTGGTTTACCATGATTGCATTGCTCTCTTGGGCGCTGTGGAATAATCTAAAATATCTACGAGGATTTGATTTGAAATACGACCAAAAAGCCAATGCTGCCGTAAATGTCGGATTGGTTTTCGGCGTTCTTGGATTGATTACTGGTTCTTTGTGGGCACGTGTTACATGGGGTGCATGGTGGGTGGATGATGTGAAGTTGAATGGAACGGCAATTACCATGTTGGCCTACCTTGCTTATGCCGTATTGCGAAATGCAATGGACGATGAACAAAAACGAGCGCGTGTTTCCGCTATCTACAGCATTTTCGCTTATGTAATGATGATTGTACTGATTGGAATTCTTCCTCGTTTGCAAGGAACAGATTCATTGCATCCTGGCAATGGTGGAAATCCCGGCTTCAATAAATATGATCTTGATAATTCCATACGACCTGTTTTTTATTGCGGAGTTTTGGGATGGATTCTTCTTGGCTTTTGGATTTATTCACTTCGTCTACGAATTCACAAATTACACGAACACACACTTGAATCATGAAAAATATTTTCCAAGTACGCATTGTAGCATTTTTGGCTTTGGCATTATTCCAATCATTGACCATAAACGCACAACCCAATAATTCCATGGATGAAAAATTATTCGAGGGATTGCATGGACACGCTTCACTCAATGTGGTTGTTGCAATCATTGGAATTATTCTTCTAGGATTATTCATAACACTTTTCAGACTCGAAAGAAAAGTTTCCAAACTTGAAAAACAAATCAATAAATAAAAACCCGCCAAATGAAAAAGACACATATAGTTGGAATCATTGTAATTGCAATTGCAATTGGAGCCATGTTTACGTTGTTAGGAAATTCCAGCACATATGCTGATTTCAAACAAGCTGGAGATGGAAATGCAGAGGTGCACGTAGCAGGAACTTTGGACCGTAGTAAACCAATGGAATATAATCCTGCAGTAGATCCTAACAAATTTTCATTTTACATGAAAGACAGAAATGGTAATGAAAAGCATGTTGTGCTATTGAAAAGTAAACCCCAAGATTTCGAACGTTCACAGCAAGTTGTAATTGTAGGATCAATGAAAGGCGATGATTTTGTAGCGAAAGATATTTTAATGAAATGTCCTTCGAAATATAACAATGGCCAAGTAGCTGTAACAAAATAGTGATTGGTTATTAGGTTATGCTAATCGCCATTTACAAATCACATTTATTGTATGGAAATTAAATACGTTGGAGAACAAGTATGGTGGGGTGAATTGGGCCATTTCTTCGTGGTCCTTGCATTTGTAACGGCATTGTTTTCTGTCGTTGCAAACATTATCCGAACGCGAGATATTTCTGGAGATGCTGGCTGGAAAATTACAGCGCATAGTTTGTATATCACACACGCTATCGCAGTCTTTGGAATATTCATCACGCTTTTAATGATGGTTATTTCCCATCGATTCGAATACCAATATGTTTGGCAACATTCGAAACGTGATATGCCAATGAATTATGTTCTTGCTTGTATGTGGGAAGGTCAAGAAGGTAGCACCTTATTATGGCTTTTTTGGCATGCCGTTATCGGTTTGGTTTTGATGCGTCGAGCAAAAGAATGGGAAGCTCCTGTAATCACAATTGTTTCTTTGGTTCAGGTTTTCCTCTCCATGATGTTACTTGGTGTTTATTTCGGCAACGTTCACGTAGGAAGCAATCCATTTGAACTGATGCGATTGAAAGAAAGCAACATTGGTTTGCCATGGACTAAAATTCCCGACTACCTCACTAAAATTCCGCTCTTTCAAGATGGCCGTGGCTTAAACCCACTCTTGCAAAACTATTGGATGACCATTCATCCTCCAACCTTATTTTTAGGTTTTGCCTTAACAACAGTACCATTCGCTTTTGCATTGGCGGGCTTATGGACAAAACGTTATTACGAATGGCAAAAGCCCGCATTAACCTGGGCTTACATTGGTGTAATGGTTTTGGGAACTGGAATTTTAATGGGTGGCGCATGGGCTTATGAATCATTAAGCTTTGGCGGATTTTGGGCATGGGATCCTGTCGAGAATGCATCTTTCGTTCCTTGGTTGATTTTGGTTGGTGCTGCGCACGTAATGCTTCTGTACCGCAATAAAGGGCAATCTTTATTCACAACATTTTTTCTTTGCATTGCAACATTCCTGTTGATTGTCTATTCAACATTTCTTACCAAGAGCGGAATTCTCAGTGACTCATCGGTACATGCATTTACAGATGATGGTCTCAATGAAGAACTCACTGCATTTATGGGATTCTTTTTATGGCTTTCCGTATTTCTGCTCGCGTTCAATTGGAGGCTGAAAATCCTTTATACTGGAATTGCACTTATTGTTCTGTTCCAATTTGTAGCAGGACATCATGCTTCATCCATGTTAATTCTATTGGTAAGTTCATTCCTATTCATGTTGATTGGATACATGAAATATTTCCCAAAACAAAAGGAAGAAGAAGATTTATGGTCAAGGGAATTCTGGATGTTTATTGGTTCGATTGTATTTCTAATAGCCTCTTTCCAGATTATTTTTTACACATCGTCTCCCGTTGTCAACAAATTCCTAAAGATTGACAGCATTCATGAATTTTTTCAGTGGTTGATGGTAAAAACAAATTGGTCGTGGGTTCCGAAACTTGCTGAAGCACGAATGGCTCCAGGTGCCGGCGATAAGGTTATCTTATTTTACAACAAATGGCAAATACCTTTCGCAGTCATTATTTCTTTGTTAATGGCGGTGACACAGTTTTTCAAATACAAGACGACCGATTTCAAAACATTTAGCCGTCAAATCAGAAGATCATTTATTATCAGTCTTGCCATTTCTTTTCCATTGGTTTTCCTGATTTATTTCAATTCTGCTTATGAACTTGCAAATGCCGACAAACGCGGAATTTATATTATTTGCTCCTTCCTTGTTTTCTCAAGTATTTTCGCAATTATTGCCAATGCAGATTATTGGTATAAAATTTTCAAGGGTAACATTAAAAAAGCAGGTTCGTCAATTGCACATATTGGATTTGCTGTATTGCTGCTTGGAATTGTGATTTCCACTTCGAAAAAAGAAACAATTTCTTCGAACACTTCTCACTTTGATATCGGTGCATTCACAAATCAGGGTTCAAATGCGGAAAATATTTATCTCAAGCGCGGTGATACCTTAACCATGGGAGATTATCTCGTGACGTATACAAATCGTGAACCGAAAACAAAGGATGGCACGAAATACGTTTTTTTCAATGTAGATTTCCTTAAAAAATCAGATGCAGGGAAACCGGAAAAAGCATTTACTCTTCGACCGTTTATTCAACTTAATCCTTTCATGGGAAATGCAGCTGAACCGGATACCAAACATTATTTGCACAAAGACATTTACTCTTTTATAAAATTTGTTGATCCCGCTTCACTAGTTGGTAACGAAGGAAAAGAAGGTCAAAAAGGAGACTTATTTAGCACGCCAGTGAATCATACGCTTGCTGTTGGTGATACACTTGGTTTGGATAATTGCATTGCTATTCTCGACAGTATGCAACGCATTGATTCCACCGATATAAAAATCGCTAAGGATGAATATGGAATCGTTGCTAATTTCCAAATATTCGATGGGACATTAAATAAGAAATTTCTGAAGGCTTATTTCTTTATCAATAGAAATACCGGTGTAACAAGACAAATTGATGCCATTGATGAAGATCTTGGAGTTAAATTGACTTTCTGGAAATTAAGACCGGAAGATCATAACATTGAAGTTTATTCATCTGTCAAAGAATCAAAAAAAGCAGATTTTATTGTTTTGGAAGCTTCTGTATTCCCAGGAATAAATATTTTATGGATTGGTTGCCTCATCATGGTAGCTGGAACATTCCTTGCCGTACGTGAACGGAAAAGGAAAAATAAAATCACGGAGGAAGTGAAAAAGTAAGCTCAGCGCTTCTGCGACTTTGCGGATAAACAATTTTAATACTAAGTCCAATGCCAGAAAATTCTCTACAACGTCTTCGAGTTATCCTTCTCGGTTCCGGAAATGTCGCAACAAATTTAGGCGAAGCTTTGAAAGAAGCTGATGCGGAAATTGTTCAGGTGTATAGTCGCAATAAAGCCAACGCAAAAGTTCTTGCAAAAAAACTAAAGGCAAAAGTTCTTACTGATATTACGAAAATTGATAAACGCCCTGCATTGATTATTATCGCAGTGAAAGATGATGCAATTCCAGCTCTTGTAAAAAAGATGAAAGTCACCGAAGGAATTGTTGTACATACTTCTGGAAGTGTTTCAATGGACGTATTGAAAAAGTTTGAACAGTATGGCGTTTTTTATCCGCTTCAAACATTTTCAAAAAATAGAAAGAAAGAGTTCAGTATTGTTCCGATTTGCATTGAAGGAAGCGACATCAGCACACTTCATTCATTGATGAATGTAGCGGAAACTCTTTCAGATTGTGTTTATAATCTCGATTCAAAACAACGTCAAGCGGCACATCTAGCTGCAGTATTTGCAAATAATTTCACCAATCATATTTATGCAATCGCGGAAGATTTATTGAATGAACAAAAACTTCCTTTCGACTTGATTCGTCCATTGATTGATGAAACTGCTGTTAAAGTGATGGAATTATCACCTGCAGAAGCACAAACAGGTCCTGCTGTTCGTAAGGATACAAAAGTGATGAATGCTCAAATTGCCCTTTTGAAAAAACATCCTGAATTGAAAAAATTGTATAATGAAATGAGTGCTGGAATTATCAAACGATCACGCAAGAAAAAATGAGTGATAATTTCAAGCAACGTCTGAATAAGGTCAAAGCATTTGTTTTTGACATTGATGGCGTGCTCACCGACGGATCTATTCAGTTTCATTCCGATAACACAACTTCCCGACGTGTAAATGCTAGAGATGGTTTTGCATTACAACGAGCCGTTCATGAAGGATTTACCGTTGCAATCATTTCAGCAGCCAAAGACGAGAATTTAAAAAATCGTTTTAAAAATCTCGGATTGCAAGAAGTTTATCTTGGCGCATACGATAAAGAAGAAACGTTCAAGGAATTCACTACTGTTTATGATTTGAAGGAAGAAGAAGTTCTTTACATGGGTGATGATCTTCCCGATTTATTCGCAATGAAACGTGCAGGTGTTGCAACCTGTCCTTATGATGCCGCTTCTGAAATCCGTGAGATTTGTATTTATGTATCACCATTAAAAGGTGGAGAAGGTTGTGTGAGAGATGTTATTGAACAGGTTCTTCGCTTAAATAAGAAATGGTGACATCAATTTGCCGCAGGCGGTTTGTTAGTCATTCAGTCAACAACAGTATCCAATAATATTGACTGCCCACCATCAACCGCCAACTGATTTTCTTTCCCTATTTTTACAACATAATGATCCCATTTCTAAAATTAATCCGTTGGCCGAATTTGCTCATCATGGCGTTTACGCAATACATGGTGCGTTGGTTTTTGTTGATTCCTATTTTGAATTTAAAGGCTCATGATTTGGATTATTCATTGCTGAAAGTTCAAATGACAGAAATTGATTTTTTTCTACTGGTTCTTTCAACTGTAATGATTGGCGCTGCGGGATATATCATCAATGATTATTTTGACATTCGAGTGGATAGTGTGAATCGACCAAATACAAATGTTGTAGGAAAAGTAATTAAGCGCCGTGTTGCAATGGGAGCACACATGACCATCAATATAATTGGCGCAGGACTTGGTTTATACTTATCCTGGAAATACAATTTCTTTCGTGTAGGATCCTTTCTTTTTATCAGTGCTCCTGCTCTGCTTTGGTTTTATTCCACCAATCTCAAAAGACAATTTCTTGTTGGTAATTTGGTTATCGCCTTATTGTCAGGAATTGTTCCAATGATGGTGATCTTATTTGAAATTCCAAATATTTACAAGGCGTTTCCTGAGTTGGTTCAATCAGAATATCTGAATTTAACGGATGCGTTGCATGTGACTCAAACCATTGCCTTGTTTGCATTCATTGTTTCGCTTCTCAGAGAAATAATAAAGGATGTTGAAGATTACGAAGGCGATATGGAATATGGCTGCAAAACAATGCCAATTGTTATTGGACTCGCAAGAACTAAAATAGTATTGGCAACAATTTGCAGTATTGTTATTGTGCTACTAGGATGGTTGGAATTTCAACAAATCTCTGGCACACTTTTACCGGAAAATTTCTCCATGTCAATTTATTTCTATTTCACATTATTTCTCCAACTCCCTTTAATTTATTTGTGTTATCGCATTTTAACCGCGAAAGGGAAAAGCGATTGGCGATTTACAAGTTTGATGGTGAAACTCATTATGGTTGTTGGAATCAGTTTTCTCTTTCTATACGCGCATCAGATTAACGCATTGATAACTGCCGATGTATCCTGAGCATCTTAACCAATTCCGATTTATTCTTGCGTCAAAATCTCCTCGTCGCCAATATTTGTTGCGTGAATTGGGAATTGATTTTGAATTGGAAACGAAAGAAGTGGATGAATCTTTTCCCGAACATTTGGAACGTGATGAAATTCCATTGTTTCTCTCCCGCAAAAAAGCCGATGCGTTCGAAAGAGAATTGGATGAAAACACCATTGTGATTACAGCTGATACTATTGTTTGGATCAACGGACATGTGCTGAATAAACCGCAAGATGCGGAAGATGCAAAAGTGATGTTGATGGAACTTTCAGGAAACAAACACGAAGTTTATACAGGCGTGTGTTTGAAATCCTCGAAAAAGGAAATTTCATTTTCCGTTAAAACCGATGTTTTTTTTAAGGAATTGACAGAAGGAGAAATTGATTTTTACATTGCCACTTACAAACCTTTTGATAAAGCCGGTGCTTACGGCGCACAGGAATTTATTGGATATATTGGCATGGAAAGAATTGAAGGTTCTTATTTTAATGTGATGGGCTTGCCAGTGAAGGAAATGTATGAAGAGTTGTGTAAGTTTTAAGAAACGTTTACTTCTTTTTTTTCTACAACAAAAGTTCGGAATTGAACAAACCTCACTAAACGTCCACCCTTCCCAAATTTTCTATTGATAATATTCATATTGATAAATCAATTCAATTAAGGGCTTTTTCTTTTTCAGAGAAATATGTTTTTCAGAAATAATCAATCCTTTTGTGTTGTAATTTCTTACAACCTGATACCTCATCTTACCGAGTAAATTTAACGGTAAATAAAATGACATATTGTAAAGGTCATTATAAGGACAATTGTAAACTTTATAGTTCCCATTTCGCTTGTTGAAATAATCAGCATTTGTGACGTGATTCAAGCTGTCGAGATGATCAACTATGGTCATGATACATTTTTCTTTTTTATTGAAATAGGTGAATGTATCGGTATGCAGAAGCGAATCGAAATGTGTTTTGAAGTGTGCGTAAAACTTCCCTTTGAAGTAGTACGTCAGTTCAAAATCCCGACTACCGTAAAAATGCGTTATTCCACAAACACTTGTATCTGTAATTCCCTGAAAGGTTCTAGTTCTATAGAATTGTTTAGAGGAAATATTTCCTGTCTGATCATATGCACATTTATCCACTTCTATTTCAACAACAGTATCCTTTCCAACAGCACGTTTTTTTGTTTCAATATAATTCAATGAATCACCGATTCGTTCAACAGCAATGACATCTCCTTTTCTATAGTCAGTTGCTTTGTAATGCGGCAACTGTTGAAGGACCACTGTACTATCAATCACTTTTTGATTTTCATAATTGGCATCTGTTTCATAACTAACAAATCGAATAGTTTGTCCTTTGTTATCATAAAAATAATCCGTTCGTGTCTTGTAATGACTTTTATCGACATCAACCGCCAAGGTCCTTTTAATAATATTTCCATTCGCATCGTATTCCTGCGTACTCACATTCACCGTATCATGAGCAGCCACACCGCTATGGAAAGAAGTAAGTACTGTAATGTGTTTCTGCAATTTGATCTGCTTGGTTTTCGCCTGCGCACACGACACCCATTCAATTTCACTATGATGCCAATCGTTTTGCGCGAAAATATACAAGGGAAATAAAATAAAAAAAAGTAAAGTGTATTTCATAAAATGAATTTTCACCTATAACGGAATGATTTCGAAAAGGAACATTGATTTTAAAATATTTTATTCAATCAAATCTTCAATCAGTTAATCTGAAATCATTCCTCATCTGGTTTCTTTTCCCAAATCTTAATATCATCAACGAACTTCTCCTTGTAAATTACACCTTTCCCTTTTTTTACATAATACATCACACCATTCTTTTTTTCATTCGTATACGTGCACATTTGAATCGTATCGCCTTCAGGATTCATCAATGCAATTGTTCCATTCGGTTTTCCAATCGGACAAAACAAGTAGGTTTGCCAAGCTGCAGGAGCGCGAGGATCTTTACTGTTTGTAATTTGTACGGAATAAAATCCATCGGCAGTTTTTTGAAGATCTGCCATGTCCTGCAAATGAATGATGTAACAAATTCCCCCAAGCGATCTGTAAATCTTTATGTATTTCGCAAGAAGAGCGGTGTCTTGAGAAGTCCGCAATACATCGGCACTATCACATTTGTCAAATGTCTTTCGATCGTCTTGCGCTTTCTTAACGGTTTTCGCTTTCTTATCTTTTTTCTTGTCGAGCTTTCCTAAATTTCTGTCGATTCTTTTTTGAGCTCGTTTTTTTACTCTTACAGTTCTGGCAGAATCTTTGGCGGTTGGAATTTTCTTTGTTGCTCTCTTTTTTTTCTTTACTGGTTTTTTCTTCTTCGGCTTCTTTCGTTTTTTCTTTTTCTTAATCGCTATCTCACTACTGGAAGAAATCTGATGAGCTATATCCGCACTTTTCCATTCCACAAAACAAAAAATTGTGGAGAGGGAAAAAAGAAGAAGAAAAATCCTCAGTTTCATTTACAAAACATCAGTTCATAGTTTCAATCGCCAAGTTGCAGGGACGCAGTGATTCGCCAAGTTTTTTCTCCGCGTATCTTCGTGCCCTTTTGCGTCTTCGCGCTTAAAGCCCATTATAAAATATTTTTCCAGGATTAAGTATCAATTTCGGATCGAACAGTATTTTTATTCCGCGCATTAATTCCAAACGTTTTTCATCAATGGCAATATTCAAATACGACTGTTGTACCAATCCAATTCCATGTTCACCGGAAATTGTTCCACCAAGATCAACACACAATTTGAAAATTTCTGAAATGCCTTTGGGTAATTCATTTTTCCAAACTTCATCCGACAAATCACCCTTGATAATATTCACATGCAAATTTCCATCGCCAGCATGACCGTAACAAACCGATTTGAAACCGTACTTCTTCCCTATCGCTTTTACGCCTTTCAATAATTTGGGCAATTCAGCTCTTGGCACAACAGTATCTTCTTCCTTATAAACCGAATTTGATTTCACCGCTTCTGCCACTTGTCTCCTCATTTTCCAAAGCATATCTTTCTGAGCTGCTGTATCAGCAAGAAGAATTTCTCCGCATTCGAAATTCGACATCACCTCAGCAATTTTTTCTGTGTCTTTGTACAAAAGATCCAAATCATTTCCGTCCACTTCAATTAATAAATGCGCTTGCACTTCAGCTGGAACATCAATGTTAATGTCACTCTCAAATTTTCGTACCCAATCGATCGCATCGCGTTCCATGAATTCCATTCCTGACGGTGTAATTCCTGCTCGAAAAACAGCACTCACCGCTTCACATGCTTTTTCCGCCGAATTGAAAGGAACCAACATCACAATATTGTTTTGCGGATATGGAATCAAGCGAAATACAATTTTTGTAATAATTCCTAATGTTCCTTCACTGCCAATCATCAAGTGTGTGAGATTGTATCCAGTGGAATATTTCAAAACATTCGCTCCCGTCCAAATAATTTCTCCAGTTGGCAAAACCATTTGCATATTCAAAACATAATCACGCGTGGTGCCGTACTTAACAGCTTTCGGTCCACCGGAACTGAGTGCGAGATTCCCACCCAAAAAACAAGATCCTTTAGATGCAGGATCGGGCGGATAAAACAAACCTTTTTCCTTCACCGCATTCTGAAATTCCTCATTGATAACTCCAGGTTCAACTGTGGCTTGCAAATTTCGTTCATCGATTTCCAAGATTTTATTGAAACGTTCCATTGACAAACAAATGCCACCGTAAATTGCCAATGCACCTCCGCTCAATCCTGTACCAGCACCACGAGGCGTAACGGGAATGTTTTTTTCATTTGCAATTTTGAGAATGGAAGATATTTCTTCGGCAGTTTGTGGGCGCAATACAACACGGGGTTTATAATGCAAATCCTCCGTATGATCGCGACCATAAATATCCAAACGTTCTTCATCTTCATGAATAAATTCTTCCCCAACAATCCTTTTCAAATCGTTGAGAATTTCTTTCGTAATCGTTGCGTAATTCATCCTTTTCTTCTACCGTTAAACCTTTTCAAAGTCCATTGAGAAATGAATTTTTCTTTCAGTGGTCAATTTCGTTATTTTCACACAAAATTACTCCATCCACCATGAAAAGATTCATTAGCACAATTTCGGCATTTTTATTCGGAACTACTTTATTCCTGAGCGCACAAAACACAATTACGCTAGACGATATTTACAAAAACGGCACCTTCAGGGCAGAATATTCCTATGGCGGAGCTTCACTGAAGGATGGTGAGCATTATGTGGCTTTTGGTGTTGCTGATTCCATCAAAAAAGAACAGGCACTTGTTGAATATGAATATAAAACCGGAAAACAAATTGCAGTTTTTTTTAAATTGAATGAACTCATTCCCACAGGTGAAACAAAACCTGTTGATTTTGCAAATTATGTATTGAGTTCCGATGAATCAAAAGTTTTGATTGCCACCGAACAGGAACATATTTATCGCTATTCCACCAAGGAGACAAATTATGTTTATGATTTGAAAACAAAAAAAATGACACCACTTTCCACCAATGGAAAACAGCGACTTGCCGCTTTTTCTCCGGATGGTAAAAAAGTTTCATTCGTTCGTGACAATAACATTTTCATTGTTGATTTGGAAACTGGAAAAGAATCGCAAGTCACCACCGATGGCGAATGGAATAAAATCATCAATGGAGGAACCGATTGGGTTTACGAAGAGGAATTCGCATTGCCTAACGGTTTGTATTGGTCGCCCGACAGTAAAAAAGTAGCTTATTATCGATTTGATGAAAGTCGTGTGAAGGAATTTCAAATGACGATGTACAATACAGGATTATATCCTGAACCGTATTCATACAAATATCCAAAAGCAGGAGAGGAAAATTCAAGTGTAACGCTACATGTTTATGATTTGGCAACCAAACAATCTATTCCAGTAAACGTTGGTGCTAAAACGGATCAATACATTCCACGAGTGATGTGGACAAAAGATGCGAATACGCTTGCCTTTCTTCGTTTGAATCGTTTGCAGAATAATATGGAATTACTTTTTGCCAATGCAACTGATGGAACTGCAAGAGTAATTTACACAGAGAAAAGTGATACATATCTTGAAGTTTATGATCCGATTGTTTTTCTTCCCGATGGAAAATCATTTCTGTGGACAAGCGACATGGATGGATGGGTGCAGGAATATCAAATTGGTACGGATGGAAAAATCATGAATCAAATTACCAAAGGAGAATTCGACATCACGGATGTTTATGGTTATGATGAAAAAACAAAAACATTCTATTACCAGTCCGATGAAGGAAATGCCACACAACGCGATGTGTATTCCATAAAACTCGACGGTTCCAGCAAGAAGAAACTTTCCACTAGAGTTGGAACCAACACTGCAAATTTCAGTGAAGGGATGAAGTATTATCTCAATGTTTTTTCCAATGCCAATACGCCTTATTTCATAACGGTCAATTCCTCCAATGGAAAACAGATAAAAGTGTTGAAGGATAATGCCAAACTCGCTCAGAAAGTTTTGACCTATGGATTTTCACCAAAAGAATTTTTCAAAGTGACGGATCGTGATGGCGTTTCTCTCAATGGTTGGATGATCAAGCCAAACAAGATGGAAGCTGGAAAAAAATATCCTGTTCTTCAAGTTGTTTATGGTGGACCGGGAAGTAATATGGTTGTTGATGCTTGGACAGGTAGCGGATTGTATTGGCATGAAATGCTTGCTCAGCAAGGTGTAATTATTGTAGCAGTTGATAATCGCGGAACCGAATTCCGAGGGAAGGCTTTCAAGAAATGCACATATGGACAAATGGGGAAATTGGAAAGTGCAGATCAAATTGATGTGGCGAAATATTTGGGAACACTTCCTTACGTTGACAAAAACAGAATAGGAATTTGGGGTTGGAGTTACGGTGGATATATGTCAAGTTTGTGTTTGGCAGTTGGTGCCGATGTATTTAAAATGGCCATTGCCGTTGCTCCTGTAACGAATTGGAGATTTTATGATTCCATCTACACGGAGCGTTACATGGGTCTTCCAAAAGACAATGCACATGGTTACGATGATTTCTCTCCTGTGAATAACATGGATAAATTGAAAGGGAAATTATTATTGGTTCACGGAACTGGTGATGATAATGTGCATTTCCAGAATTCAGTCGAATTGATCAATGCATTAATTGATGCGAACAAACAATATGAATTTTACATGTATCCTGATAGAAATCATGGAATTCGCGATGGCAATTCCACCTATCATCTTTATACAAAAATGACCGACTTTATTAAAACAAACTTATAATTAGTTTGAAGTCAGGAGTTTGAGGTGTTGGGCTAAAGTTAAATGTAGTGTAACTAAAGTTCAATAGCCCTCAAAAGTGGGTTGATTTATTATCTCCCAACAGCTAACTCTTGACTCCCAACTCCCAACTAAATAATTATCTTCGCAAGCACCAAAAACCAACATTTTACAGAATATGTCAGAAATACAAAAAGGCCATCCGAAAGGATTGTACGTTTTGTTCATCACAGAGATGTGGGAACGATTCAGTTATTATGGGATGCGCGCCATTTTCATCCTGTTTCTTGTAAACGCTTTGAAATTCGATAAGGCTGAAGCTTCCAGTATTTATGGTAGTTATACCGGACTTGTTTATCTCACGCCATTGTTAGGAGGCTTTATAGCTGACAGATTCTGGGGAAATCGAAAATCAATTATTGTAGGTGGATTCTTAATGGCCTTGGGACAATTCTTTATGTTCCTTGCCGGTTCATTTTATGAGCAAACAGATTTTGCGAGAATTCTAATGCTTGTTGGTTTGTTCTTCTTGATTTTCGGAAACGGATTTTTCAAGCCAAACATTTCTACAATGGTAGGCTCGCATTATTCCAAGGGAGACAAACGAGTAGATTCGGCTTTCACTATTTTCTATATGGGAATTAACCTTGGAGCGTTTTTCTCTCCATTGATTTGTGGTGCATTGGGAGACACAGGAGATCCTGCAGATTTTAAATGGGGATTCCTTGCGGCATGTATAGGAATGCTTTGTGCACTTGTATTATTCATTTGGCTGAAAAATAAATATCTCGTTTCTCCAGAAGGCGTACAAATTGGCACTAAACCTGAAAAAAAACCAGCGGTTATTGCTGATATAAATGCAGCACCTTCACAAGAACTCAGCAAAGCACAAGCAGGTGTTTGGGCATTAATTGGTATCAGCCTTGTTGCCCTGTTTTATTTTGTTGTTGGATTTGATTTCTTCGGATCGCTCATTTTCGGAATGGCGCTGGCAATTCCAGGATTGATCATTTCAGATCGTTCACTTACAAAACCTGAAAAGGATCGCATTTGGGTAATTTATATTGCCGCTTTCTTCGTAATCTTTTTCTGGTCGGCATTTGAACAAGCTGGCGCTTCTTTGACATTCTTTGCAGATGAACAAACCGATCGTGTCCTTTTCGGATGGACTGTTCCTGCAAGTTATTTCCAATCGATTAACGCTGTTGCCATTGTTATTTGCGCTCCTTTATTCGCAGCTCTTTGGACAACCTTAAATAAACGAAATCGTGAACCTGCTTCACCTTACAAACAGGCTTATGGTCTTGCATTGCTATCACTTGGTTATTTGGTTATTGCACTTGGCGTGAATTCAATTGGAGCTGGTGAAAAATCAAACATGCTTTGGTTAATTGGTTTGTATGTGATTCACACTTTCGGAGAACTTTGCCTCTCGCCTATTGGATTATCAATGGTGAACAAACTTGCGCCAATAAAATTTGCGTCCCTGTTAATGGGTGTTTGGTTTGTGGCGAATGCTACTGCTAATAAATTTGCTGGAATGCTTTCAGGATTATATCCTGAAGATGTGAAAATTGTTCAAACGTATAAAGCACCAGAATTTCCTTACACATTAATTCCAGCTCACGACACTGTTCCTGCTAGAATTGAAAATGTAAAAAACGACAGTGCGTTTATTGTTAATCAATTCACAGAGTCCAAAGATTTCTACATCAAATCATTCGACATTAAAGCCCCTGAAGGTCCTAAATTAGATAGCAATTTGGTTTTGAAAGCAGGTGTTCCTTATTGGAATCTTGATACCGTGAGTGTGAAAAATGACAAAGGCAAAATGGAGGTTCACTTGACGAAAATGGCCAACAGTTTTGCTTCCGATACTGCTGCAAAAATCCCATTATACAAATTCAAACAGATTGTAAAAATCAATTTGGAAAAGGAAAAGTCACCGGACGTAAAGAAGCAAGCAAAAATTGACACCAAATGGATTGCTTCTACTGACGAACGCAGAATGAGATTTTCATTTGTAAAAGGCGGTGGAGGAAAATACTTCGCAGTTTGGAGCAAAGGAGAAATTACAGTTTATGATTTGAATCCAACGAAACCAAAATTTGCTGGAGTTGAAATTACTGGCTTATTCCGATTCTTCATGTTGTTTGTTGTATTGGCAGGAGCTGCTTCAATTCTTCTCTTTGCAATATCAGGCAAAATGGTAAAAATGATGCACGGCATCAGATAAAAAAAAGATTACCGATTAACAGATTCCAGATTCCAGATTTTTAATTCAGGAATTTGGAATTTGTTTTTATAATCAATTTAATAATAAATAAAATCACATTAAAAACAGATTCCCAATTAATACTTTGGAATTTGATTTTTTGTTATTTGTAATTTTTTTCAATAATGGCTGAAGAAAAAGAATTCAAACCTTATGTTTCCGCTGATACGATTCTTCCGGAATTTACACTTCGTGCTGTTGTGCTCGGCTGTATTTTCGGGGTAATATTCGGTGCTGCGAATGTTTATCTCGCATTAAAAGCAGGTTTAACTGTGTCTGCTTCCATTCCTATTGCTGTTTTGGCAATTTCTCTTGGAAGAAAATTTCTTAAGACCAGTATTCTTGAAAACAACATTATTCAGACCACCGGTTCTGCAGGAGAATCAATTGCATCGGGTGTTGTTTTTACATTGCCAGCTTTTCTTTTTCTTAGTGCTGATGCACACGGCGAGGTGTTTTTTAATTATTGGACTATTCTTTCACTCGCTGTAATTGGTGGATTACTTGGAACCTTAATGATGATTCCACTTCGTCGCTCTCTCATTGTGAAAGAGCATGGCAAACTCCCTTATCCAGAAGGAACAGCTTGTGCACAAGTTTTGGTTGCCGGTGACAAAGGTGGAGATTTTGCAAAAACAGCTTATCTCGGATTGGCCGCTGCAACTGCTTATGCATTTCTTCAAAGAATTTTCCATGTCATTGCTGAAACACCTTCTTACCTCGTTGCCCAAACCAATAAGTTCATGCCTTCCGCAAGAATTGATTTGGAAAACACACCAGAGTATCTTGGTGTCGGTTACATCATCGGACCAAAAATTGCTGGACAATTAGTTGCCGGTGGTGTTCTTGCTTGGCTGTGTTTAATTCCATTGTGCGCATTTCTTCTACCTCCTGATGTTATTGCGTTGCAACAAGTGAAACTTGGATTCTTGCAAAGTCTTCAAGATGCTAGTGGTGGATGCGGTGGTTGGGATCCAATCAAACATATTTTTGCTGATCCTGCTGAAGCCGTATATCGCGCATACATTCGACAAATTGGTGCGGGATGTGTTGCGGCTGGAGGGTTCATCACTTTATTCAAAACACTTCCAACTATTATTTCATCTTTCAAAGAAGGTTTATCCTCAATGAAAAATCGCGAAGTAAGTTCTTCCAAAAAAAGAACGGATCGTGATCTTTCTTTGAAAGTTACTTTAATCGGTTGTGCTGTTCTTGTTGTGATTATTGCATTGCTTCCGAATCTTCCAACAGCAGGAATTCTCGGAAAATTATTGATCGGAGTTCTTGTAATCATTTTCGGTTTTTTCTTTGTTACTGTTTCCAGCCGTATTGTTGGAATTATTGGATCAAGCAATTCTCCAGTTTCAGGAATGACGATTGCAACAATTATGGGAACTTCATTGGTCTTTATTGCTTTCGGTTTGACAGGAAAAGCATTCGAACCGCTGGTGCTTGTTGTTGGAAGTTTGATTTGCATAGCAGCCGCAAATGCAGGAAATACTTCTCAAGATTTAAAAACAGGTTATCTCATTGGAGCAACTCCGCGTTCACAACAACTTGCACTTTTCATTGGCGCAATCGTTTCAACTTTTGTTGTTGGTTTTGTGGTGAAAATTTTGGACACACCAACGTCTACACAATTATCACACGGAATTCATCATGCTATCGGAACAACCTTCAATGCACCACAAGGAACATTGATGGCAACATTAATCAAAGGTTTGCTGTCTTTCAATCTGGATTGGCAATTTGTAATGGTCGGAGTATTTCTTGCAATTACTGTTGAATTGATGGGTGTGAATTCACTTTCATTTGCAGTTGGAGCCTATCTTCCTCTTTCAACAACACTTCCAATTTTCGCAGGAGGTTGTGTTAAAGGAATTGTGGATTGGAAAGCAAAACGCAAAGGGGAAGAAGTGGAAGAAGGTGAATTAGGGAAAGGCAGCTTATTTGCCACAGGATTAGTTGCTGGTGGTGCCTTAATGGGAGTTATTGTTGCCATACTTGTTGTTATTGCAGAAAATATGAAAAGCAAACCCGATGACCAGAGCTTCATGGATAAATTGAGTTTCGGTGATAAAATTTCTAATGCTATGGGAAGTGGAATGTATTCCCTTGTTGGCGTTTTGTTTTTTGTTGGCTTAGCATGGCTTTTATATAGAACAGCACGTAAAAAAGCATAATTGGCCTGATTTTAGTAACTTCGTTATGGAAAATACTCAAATGAAAAAACAAATAATCATAGGACTGGCAATTGCAACCGCATTGGGAACTTTTGCATTTATGCGTAATACAGCTTCTGCTGTTAAAGTTGAGGTCGTACCTGAAATACATTGGTATACTTTGGAAGAAGCACAGAAACTAAGTGATGCTGCTCCACGCAAAATATTTCTCGACATCAGTACAAGCTGGTGTGGATGGTGCAAAACCATGGATGCAAATACTTTTCACAATCCTATCATTGCGAAATATATGAACGACACTTATTACTGTGTAAAGTTCGATGCAGAAACACGTGACACTGTTGTTTTTAATGGACAGAAATTTGCCAATCGTGGTCCGGTAAATCAGAGAAGTGCAAATGATTTCGCAATTACTGTTTTGCAAGGACATCTCTCCTACCCTTCTTTTGCATTCATCAGCAAAGACCGTTTGTCATTTACCATCATGCAAGGTTATATGCCACCTGATCAGTTTGAACCTTACTTGCATTTTTATGGTGAAGACAAGGAAAAAACAATGACTTACGAAGAGTACAAGAAAACATTTAAGAGTAATTTGCCTCCCGCGGATCCAACACAACAAACTCCAGTTCCAGCACCTCATTAATTTTAAGATGGACGATTCCGTGCATATTGAATTAGAACACACCATTCCAAATCTGAAGGAGAGAATCATTTCTGTTCTGCGTGCAAGGAATTTGACCTACGAACAGCTTGTTGATTATATTGGCGTTACTGAAAAAGCATTGGATGAGGCGCTTGAACAAATCACCATTGAGATTCGAACACTGGAATTAATTTCAAAAGAGCTTCGCATTCCACTGTATAGTTTCTTCCGAAATCCAAATGGGGAGCAAGGTGCTCAGGAACATCCTTTCTATAATGTTAATATTTGGGCTCCCGAAGAAATTCAACTTCGCACAGAAAACAATACCCTGCGTGATGAGGTGGAACGGTTAAGAATGGAAATTGCGAAGAAGGAATTGTTTATTCAGGGATTGGAAAATCAATTGAAGAAGAAGGATTAATATTTCATTTGAAATTTCAAATTATTGGATTTTTAGTCGATCCAACAAATCCTGTTTTTTTCTTCTAGAAACTTCCACTTGTGATCCATCAGACATGATGATGTAGCCACCATCATCTTTCATGAATTTCGTGAGGTGATCAAGATTTACCATATGTGATTTATGCACACGAACAAAATTCGGTAAGGCCTGTAATAGTTCCTCATAATCCTTTAATGTTTTTGAGGTGTGATATTTTGCACTGGTAGAAGTAAAAATGAAGGTGTAATTATTGTCGCCTTCGAGGCGGATAATATCCTTTGCCGCAATAAAACGAATTTCATTTACGCCGTGTATGGCAATTCGTTGCTGACTTGCTGGTACAGAAAGGTTTTGATTTAATTCGCGATAATTTAATTTTAAATCGTTTTTCTTTTCCAATCGTTCTTCAACTCTCAATACAGCATTTTTCAATTCAACTATTTCTACTGGCTTCAGCAAATAATCAATGGCGCTGTATCGCAAAGCAGGAATTGCATAGTGTCCGTAAGAAGTAACAAAAATGATTTCAAAATCATTTCGATCTATTTCATCAAGTAAACTGAATCCGTTTCCTCCAGGCATTTCTACATCAAGAAAAACGAGTTCAGGTTGCAAAGCAGAGATCAATTTTTTTGCATCGTCTACGTTAGCTGCGCTTCCAATAACACTTACAACTGGGCAAAATCGTTCCAGTAATGTTTTCAAAACTTCCCTGCTCTTTGGCTCATCATCAACAATAATTGCTTTCATAGAATATAAAAATAGTATTTTAAAAATACATTAATCATCATCTTCCGACGAAAGATGAATCTCAACTTTTGTACCGCTCGGATTGCCGTCTGGATCTTTTAAGTCGAAAATTTGAATGACAGGTTCTCCCGAATTTTTATTTTCGGATAAATGCAAGCGCTCCTCAGTGATCTGTAACCCGTAGGAATGATGTTTGCTATCGACTTGTACTTTCTGGGCAGCTATTTTTCTTCCAACTCCATTATCCTCAATAATTATTTCTGCATTTTTTTCCTTTTTTAGAAATGAAATTTGAATCCACGCGTCTCCCGATTTTTTGGGTAGCAGTCCGTGCCAAATTGCGTTTTCAACAAAAGGTTGTACCAACATTCCCGGTATTCGAATATTTTCATCGATCAATTTTGGGTCAACCTTTATTTCATAGGTAAATGGACGCTCAAAACGTAATTGTTCCAATTCAATGTAGAGATTCAACATTTTCAATTCCTGATCAAGTGAAATCGTTTCCGATTGCGATTGCTCAAGCACTAAGCGAATCAACCGTGAAAATTTCGCGAGATAATTATAGGCTTGTTCACTGTCGTTTTGCAAAACAAAATGTTGAATGGAATTAATTGCATTAAAAATAAAATGCGGATTCATTTGAGCTCTCAATGCAGACAAACGCAATTCAACAATTCTTTTTTCCGTATCCGATTTTTCTTTCGCACGTTTTTGTATTGCTCGTAGTCGATAATTCGTCACTCGCCAAACAAGAATTATTAATACTAGAATTATCATCAATATAAACCACCACGTTCTCCAGAATGGCGATAATATTTTGAATGAGAATTCGGCAGGATGAACACTCTCAATGCCATCACTATTTATGGCAACAATTTCCAATCGATATTCGCCTGGAGCAAGTCCTGCAAAACTTATTTCACGATTCGCCGTTGTCAGCCATTTTTCATCGCCACCCAGCAAACGGTATTTGTAACGAATTCCCTGCGGATCGCGAAAGCAAAGTCCTTCCACAAAAACCCTGATTGTATTGTCAGAATAACTAAATATTGTTTGAGAATCCTTTCGAATCGAATCCTTTCCAAACAATACATTAGTAATATAAACTGGTGGACCAATTGAATCTCGCATCAGGTCCTTCATGTCAATCCAACACAAGCCATCATTACTTCCCAGCCACAATTTATTATCATGGCAAAGAATAAATTTTACTTCATCACTTAATAATCCGTGAGATGAATTAAAAGTCCTCAGTTTTGCCTTTCCCGTTTGAGGATCGAAATTCATTATCAATGTAATGCCATGATTTGTACCAACACAGACTCTTCCGAAACCATCAATTGAAATTGCACGACAAGTATTGGAAGAGATTCCTTCCGCCTCACCAAAATGCCATTTCTTTTTTTCCTTAATTGCGTAAACACCGTCACCACGTGTGGCAATCCAAAGAAATCCACTTTTATCTTCACATATTTCATCAATTCTTGACTTTATTCCACAAGTGGAATCACCCAAATAAATTGCCTGACTTCCTTTCAATTTCCACAAGCCATTTAATGCTCCCAACCATATCGTTCCATCTTTTGCTGAATAGGCTGTAGTAAATCGAACATTTGTACTTGAAGTGCTGTCTTTCTCAATTCTAGAATTCAACCAAATCATTCCAGATATGGAATAAAACATTACACCACCAGATGCTGCATTTGAAACGGCTCCTTTGAAATGTCCAATATTACCAATGGTTTGAATGATATTAAGTGAAGAGTCCATAACAATAATTCCACTTGCGCTTACAATGATGGAATCATGAAGAGTCACAATAGCTTCTGTTGGGTAGGGACAATTTATTTTTGGATTAGCCGAAATAAATCTGTTTTCAACATCACTTGTAGGATCAAAAATTGAAACGCCTCCCTTTTCCCTTCCTATAATTACTTTGTGTTTTTTAAAAGGAATAAGTCCTTTAATATTCGGTTCAGTAAAACCTTCCGATGGAGTCAAATATCCAAAACGGATTTGAGGCAAATAAAAAACACCTTCCCCAACCGTTGCAAACCAATACCCTTGCTCATTATCTTCAAAGACACAGCTTATTGTTTTGCCTGGGAGATAAAGTTTTCTTTCCGTATTGAATTTTCCCTTAGGACATAAATAAGTACCTCCAAAAAAAACTGAAACCCAAACATTGTTGTTGCGATCTTCTTCAACACTAATGATATTTCCCGGAAATTCAGCTACTTCATATTTCCCAGTAGTATCAACACAATATAATTTATTAAAAAAAGAGAATAGAATTCTCTTATCGTGCATTTCAAAAATCTGATAATTAGTAAGAAGCGTTTTGATGTCGGAAAGGTCAATAGTTGTATGCACTTCATTATGAAAAAAAGTAATGGAGCGTGCATAATCTGACATGCAGGCGTATGCCTTATCATGTTCAGTTGTTTTTTCCCAAACCAATTTGAAATGATCTGTTATTTCTGGAACTTGTAAGGCATGAGGTACACTGTATTTATCTACAGGTGAAACTTTAAAAAGTCCACGGGTAAACAATCCCCCAACAATTACCCCACCAACAGAATCAATTTCGAAATAAAAACCATTTTTTTGACCATTTTTATAAATGGATACAAGTGAGTCGTTAGCTGGAATAGCATTGAATTTATTGCCGTCGAAATAGCTAAGTGCTCCCGAAAATCCCTGTGCCCAGATTCTCTGGCTATTGTCTTCCTTCATTCGGAAAATGGTATTATCCGTTAATCCATCTTCTGTTGTAAAAGATTGAAACTGATAACCATTGTATCTGCACACACCTGCATCAGTGCACATCCACAAATAGCCTGCATGATCCTGAATGATTTTATAAACTTCAGAACTCGGCAAACCATCACGAACACTTAAATGCCGAAAACCACCAGGTTCATAATTTGTTTGTGAAAAAAGAGATACGAACAAAAATGTGCAGGCGAAAAAAATAGGAAGTGCCTTCAAGTAATAGGGTTTCACAGATGAAAGATAAGTAGATGGGAAGAATTATCAATTTAATTATTTAAAGTCCATTTGAAATACGATTTCAAAAAGCAAACCTTTGCATTGAATGGATTCTCCTTCTCAAACTACATACTATTCATAAAAAAAAGAGACCGTCATTTCTGACGATCTCTTCGGGTGGCCAATGGGGCTCGAACCCACGACCCTCGGTACCACAAACCGATGCTCTAACCAGCTGAGCTATGGCCACCATTTTACTTTGGAGGCCAAAGATACTACTTCCGCAACTACCTGCAAATCGTTCTTCACTTTCAAAATGCGTAAATTGCGTTCAAATTATGCATAATCACAACGAACCGATCATTCTTAAAGTAGAAGGCATGGATTGTGCCAACTGCGCACTCGGCATTACCCGCAAACTCACTAAAAACGGGCATGAGGACGTACATGTTGATTTTGCCACAGGTGAAGCTTCCTTTGTAATTGCGGAAAACCATGACATCAACGATGTTATACACGATATTGAAAGTCTTGGTTATAAAGTGATTGGAGATGAAAAGAAAACGGGGTTTTCTTTCGGTATTGCTGAAAAATTCTGGTTCAGCTTGATTTTTACTGTTCCGCTTTTTTTCGGACACATGTTTTTTCCCCACGATTCCTGGATTGCACAGCCAATTACCCAATTACTCCTTTGTATACCGGTTTTTGCAATTGGATTCTGGTTTTTCGGAAAGAGTGCATTGGGATCACTCAAGTCAGGTGTTCCCAATATGGATGTTTTGATTTTTATTGGAGCTGTTTCTTCATTTGGTTATAGTGTTGCGGGAATGATAATGGTAAAAGATGTACACCTAGTTCATCAGTACATGTTTTTCGAAACAACAGCAACAATTATTTCACTCGTTCTTCTTGGAAATCTTTTGGAACATATTTCAGTCAAGAAAACTACATCTGCAATCAACGAACTTTCCTCTTTACAACCGGAAGTTGCTAGACGTTTGATAATGAAGGATGGAAAAGAAACATTTGAAGAAATTCCTTCCTCCCAATTGCAAAAAGGTGATATGCTCTTGGTAAATGGCGGCGAAAGTTTTCCTGCAGACGGTGAAGTAATCAATGGTTCAGGAACAGCAAATGAATCCATGATTACAGGAGAAAGTGCGCCGGTAGAAAAACTGCTTCATTCCGCTGTGACTGGAGGGACAATTTTGATCAATGGTCCCATTCGAATGCGTGTAACACAAATTGGATCAGATTCTGTTCTTGCACAAATCATTTCAATGGTAAAAAAAGCGCAACAGGATAAACCTCCAGTTCAGCAATTGGCCGATAAAATCAGCGCCATTTTTGTTCCTGTTGTTCTTGCAATTTCCCTATCAACATTTTTGATTGCACATTTCGGTTTTCATCATTCGATGAAGGATGCGCTCATGAATAGCATTGCTGTACTTGTCATTTCTTGTCCTTGTGCTATGGGACTTGCAACTCCGACAGCCGTAATGGTTGGAATTGGCCGAGCAGCAAAGAATGGGATTCTTATTCGTGGTGGAAGAACATTGGAACAAATTGCAGAAATAAAAACTGTTGTGTTCGATAAAACAGGAACAATTACAACTGGAAATTTTTCCAACATTCAAATCCAATCCTTCTCTGATTTGGATGCAAACAAAATAAAGGAAATACTATTGGCATTGGAATCACATTCTTCACATCCGCTCGCAAAATCAATAGTTGGATTGTTACAGAAGGAAAACATCATTGCAAGTTCTGAAATTGAAAAAATCACGGAAGAACAAGGAATTGGTTTGAATGCAATTGATACTGCCAATAATAATTGGTCGCTTGGTTCGTGGAGAACATTAAAAAACAATCAAGCTACAGGCCATGATATCTATCTCATGAAGAACGGTGGACTCATTGCCGGAATTACACTTGAAGATGAGATTCGTTCTGGTATGAAAGAATTGATAAGTTTCCTTCATTCAAAAAACATTCACACCATACTATTGAGTGGCGATCGAAAAGAAAAATGTGAAACGGTTGCGAAATCAATTGGCATACAAGAAGTTTATTCAGAACAATTACCTGCACAAAAACTTGAATTGATCAGTCGTTTATCAAAAGAGAATAAAACCGCAATGGTTGGCGATGGAATCAACGATGCTCCTGCACTTGCACGTGCAGATGTAGGTATTTCACCTGGAGAAGCAACAAAATCGGCTATGCAATCAGCGCAAGTAATTTTACTTGGACACGGTGATCTGTCACGCATTCGTGAAACTTTTCTTATTGGTAAACACAGTTTACGAACCATCAAACAAAATCTTTTCTGGGCATTTTTCTATAATGCAATTGCCATTCCAATCGCAGCTTTCGGATTGCTCAGTCCAATTGTGGCAGCCTTATCTATGGCGTTTTCTGATGTTATTGTAATTGGAAATTCAATTCGTCTACGTTCCAAAAAACTTTCCTAATAATATGTTTCAATTATTCCGTGAAATTTTCAAACCTGCCATCGCTTATTTAAGCGATAGAGATTTCAGGGAATATATTAAGGTGAAAACGCATTGTAGAGGAAAACAAAAAGGAACTGCTATTGAAATGAATATTGCCGGATTTGAAATTTCCGGAAATGATGCAGCTTCTTTTCTATATCAGTATGAAGAAATATTTGTCAATCGTTCTGTTGAAACTGATTTTCAGAAAAACGATCCACTAATTTATTGTTGCGGCGCAAATATCGGTTTGGAAATATTCTTTTTCAAAAAACAATATCCTGAATGCAAGATTCGTGCTTTCGAAGCAGACCCAAAAATTGCACAAATCCTTTGTGATAATATTTCCAGAAATAATATAAGAAATGTGGAAGCAATTTCAGCTGCCATTTGGAAAGAGAATGGAAGCATTTCTTTTCAAGCTGATGGAGCACTTGGCGGAAAAACAGGTTCTGGAAATATTTCTGTTCCAACAATTCGGCTTTCTGATGAATTGAAGAAAGAATCAAAAATAGATCTTCTTATAATGGATATTGAAGGCGCGGAAATGGAAGTGCTTTCCGATTGTAAGGAACAGTTATCGAAAGTTGAAAAGCTTTTGGTGGAATGGCATGGCTCCGCAAATGACAATCAAAACCTGTCGGAATTCCTTTTAGTATTAAAAGAAACTGGATTTCGCTATCGCTTACATAATAAACTGCCAAAAGCTCCGTTCAGCAATGGGATTATTGAGAATGGCTTTGATGCCATGGTCGAAATTTATGCTTCCCGTCAATAATGTCTGCGAATCAAAAACATATTTTGTTCATCGCTAGTTGGTATCCCAACAGAAATACTCCTGCGCTAGGAAATTTCATACAACAGCATGCGCACGCAGCTGCTATCAACAACAAAATTTCGGTAATATTTGCTGCCAGTGAAAATGATATTCCCGAAGAGAAAATTGAAATTGTAGAAAATCACAATGGAAATTTGTCAGAATATGTTTTATACTTTGGCAAGACAAAATCATTTCTTCCCGTAATTAAACAATTGAAAAAGAGAGATGCTTATAAAAATGCAATTCAAAAAGGTGTTGATTTGGCAATAAAGAAAAATGGCGCTCCTGATTTGATACATGTCCATGTAATTTATCCAGCAGCAATTGCAGTTCTTCCATTGTTGAGTAAATATAAAATCCCTCTCCTTATTTCAGAACATTGGTCTGGCTATTTGCCAGAAGATGGAAATTACAAAGGCTTAATTCAAAAAAACATTTCAAAACATCTTGCGGAAAAAGCAAATCATATCACCGTTGTTTCAAAACGCATGGAAGATGCCATGAAACAACACGGCTTAGGAACTTCCTTTTCATTATTGCATAATGCAGTTGATACCACCATTTTCCACAACCAACATCAAACAACAGACAACAAACATTTTCAACTTCTGCACGTTTCCATGCTTGTCGATAAGGAAAAAAACATTTCAGGATTATTGAATGTGATGAAATCAATTTCAACCAAAGATGAAATCACATTGAAAATTATTGGTGATGGGCCCGAAAGAAAAAAACACGAAGAGCATGCAAAGCAATTAGGAATTCTAAATAAAACAGTTTTTTTTCTTGGATATAAATCTCCAGAAGATATCGCAACGGAAATGGGAAAGTCAGCAGCCTTGATTATGTTTAGCAATTATGAGGGAATGCCAGTGACCATAATCGAAGCGCAATGTTGTGGCTTACCTGTCATTGCCACAAGAACGGGTTCAATTCCTGAAATGGTAAATGATTCAAACGGAATTTTGGTTAATCCTAATGATGAAGCCGCTCTTGAAATGGCTATAATTAAATTGAAAGAAAATCTTTCCAACTATTCTTCCAATAAAATTTCGAGTGAGGCGAATGCAAAATACAGTTTAAGCGCTGTTGGAAAAACATTGGACAATCTTTACCAAACAACTCTTTTAAATAATGGCAAGTAAAGAAAAGCAATTTCGTGTAGCGATTCTTTGCCGTGGTTATTCCTTCGATGCCTGGGAAGCTGAATGCATTCGTCAGGTTATGTCATTGCCCTTTGTTGAAATTGTTTTGTTGATCGCCGAACCGGGAGAGGAAAATATTCCGAAAACCTTTTTGCATAAACTATCCCATTATCCTTACAGAAATATTTTATGGCGGTTTTATAAACGGTTTAAAATAAAAATTGATGCTTACAAAACTGTAAGTCTCGAAGCTGAATTAAAAGACACGCCACTGATTTATTGCAAAGCTGAATTGAAAGGAAAATATTCTCAATATTTTTCAGAGATAGATTTGGATAAAATAAAATCGCATCAGCCTGATGTTCTTCTTCGATTTGCTTACAACATTTTGAGAGGTGAAATACTTACAGTGGCAAAACATGGAGTTTGGTCCTATCATCATGCTGATGAACAAATTATTCGCGGTGGACCAGCTGCATTCTGGGAAATTCACAATAAAATCCCTGTGACGGGCGCGATCCTTCAACGATTAACAGAAAAATTGGATTCAGGAATAATTTTGAGGAAAGGTTATTTCAAAACAATCAGTCGCTCTTACAGCGTAAACCTTGTACAATTAATCAAAGGATCAACATCATGGATGAAACAGGCCTTGATAGATCTTGCGAATGGCAATTTACCAGCCAACCTTGAAAGTCAAGAGAAATCTTCTGCAAAGGTTTATTCTTTCCCAACCAACGCACAAATGATTCGTGCTTGGAGAATCAGCAAGGCGGCAAAAATGAAATTCCATTGGCATGAATTATTCCAGCCAGAACAATGGAATGTTGGAATTGTAAAACAAAATCTATCTGAAATCATTTCGAAAGGAATTATTTCTGAAATAAAATGGTTGCCAGAACCAAAGAGCAATGAATATTA
>CAIQQJ010000092.1 GCA_903873905.1 uncultured Flavobacteriales bacterium | reverse complement strand
GAAAATGGAAATTGTCTGCGTTGTGCGAATTTTGACCAAGAAAAACAGCTTCCCAGTCCTGATTTTTTTGATTTTTCAGTGACAACATGCTTATTTCTGTAAGCGATTTTCTAAATGGAGAAAGTCGTTCCTGAGGTGATTGAGGTATAACAAACAGAAACTTCTTCATTTTACATAATTTATTGCAAATTGAATTATCTCTTCTTTGCTGAAGGCAAAATTCAAGGGGCGATTGGAAATGTTTTTTCTGAATCGCAATGTATCTCCCATGCCCTTTATCGGTGGATTGCCATTGAAGATAACCAATACATCGGATTGTGTGTATGCACCAAGATGCACTGCACCTGAATGTTGTGTTATAATCAGTTTCGAGGCAAGACAGGATTTAATAATTTCTTCATTATTCGTTGATAATCTCAAATGAATATTTCCCGTTTCACGGATTTCCTCTGACATGGATGGATGTCCAGTAATATAGACATGATCAAAATATGGAGCGACTGCTTCAGCAATTTCCTGATAATTCCATGCGTCACCATTATTCGGTGTAAAGGATCCCCCTTTTTTTCTAGGGAAAATTGTCACTGAATTTTCTTTTGCTTGAGAAAATATTTTACTGAAATCAAAAATGGATTGACGTCCATTCAGTTCCCAATTCCTGAATACATACCAGTATAAATTATCATCATCTAGATCAAGAAATGCTTTTCCTGATTGCTCTGCAATTTCATGAAAGCGATTGATTTCCAATTGAACATCGGTAGGAGGTTTTACTGCATTTGCAATCGGTTTGATTTCATTGAAAAAATCCCTCAGTGGAAACCATTCAAAGATCATGGTCTTTCCGCTTTCGTAGCGTAGAAATGGTTCATGCAATTCCATTCCACAATACCTTATTTTAACCCCCTTCTTATACAAATGTGTCAGGAAAGGAAGATTGTGAAGTAGCAGATGTCCGAATTCCCCCTTGAATGGACCGAAATAACATTCCTTTTCCCTTAGTGCTCGCTTATAAAACTTATTGATCTTGAAATAAGCCTTTGCAATAATGATCGAGTAATGAATCTTCCCGAAAAGGTTTAATTTCTTCTGTCCATTCCATATTGTTGTTCTGTCACCCGGAATAACAAACTGGTATGGATCGTATTTTTTCAAAATAATCTAAAGAATCAGTTTTAAACTTAGCGCTACTAATTAAACAACTAGTGTATCGAGAATAACATGCAGAATTACCTGATGAAAAGATTCAACTATACCATAATTTTTGATGGGAAGGTGAAAGTTGATTTCACCCATTCTGCTCAATGTGTTGTTTTCTGCAAAACCGGTTAGGGTAATTAATTTCCCATTGGCTTCAAGTGCATAAGCGGCAGCATTGATGATATTTTTAGATTCACCGGAACTACTCACAGCAACTAGCAAATCACCAGAATCAAAATGAAGTTTCAACCATTCCATCATTGAATTTTCAAACCCATAATCATTTGCATAACAAGTGATCAGTGAGGAATCAGAAAATGCATACGTTCGGAAACGCGCAATTTTTCCATAATCTTCCATCATGTGCGAACAAATGGAATTAGAACCTCCATTACCTAGAAAAAAAATCCGTTTGACACTTTTGAATACAGGCAAAGCATCTTCCAAAGATTTT
>CAIQQJ010000091.1 GCA_903873905.1 uncultured Flavobacteriales bacterium | reverse complement strand
TTCAATTATACTTTTTACGGTTGCCTCTTTTTTCTGCGGACATGCGGAAAATATTTGGGAGTTGGTTGCATTTCGTTTCATTCAAGGTCTTGGTGGTGGAGCCTTGTTGGCAACATCACAGTCGATTTTATTTGAAACATTCAAGAAAGAAGAACGTGGAATGGCAACAGCGATTTTCGGAATTGGAGTTGTGTTGGGACCAACCTTGGGACCGACATTGGGTGGATGGATTACTGATAATTTTTCCTGGCCTTGGATTTTTTATGTGAATTTACCTATGGGATTGATTGCGACCATTCTCACTTTCACTTATGTCAAGGATTCTGTTTTTCATGTGAAGCCACCAAAGACCGATTGGCTTGGAATATTTTTTCTTGTTGTTGGGATCGGTGCCTTGCAAATTGTTTTGGAAAGAGGTGCAAAAGAAGATTGGTTTGACGCTCCTTACATTGTTGGGTTGTCGGCACTATCTGTCATCTCAATTGTATTATTCATTTGGTGGGAATTGCAAATCGAACATCCTGTTGTGGATTTGAGAATTCTCAAGAGTAGGCAACTTGGCTTCGGTATGGTTTTCACTTTTATCCTTGGATTCGGTTTGTATGCTGCACTTTTCATATTCCCAATTTTCGTGCAAGGATTGTTGGGATGGACTGCTGAACAAACAGGATTGTTGTTGATGCCATCAGGATTGATTTCTCTTTTTGTAATGCCGACCGTTGGCATGTTGATTCGAAAGGGATTTCCTCCACAATATCTGGCGACATTTGGTTTCTTGATGTTCTTTGTTTTTACGCACGTGCTGAGTGGCTCAACACTTGGTTCGGGATGGAATGATTTCATGTGGCCACAATTGTTGCGCGGAATAGGAATGGGTTTCATGTTTGTTCCGATTACGAATTTTGCTTTGTCGGGACTTGCCACAAAGGATCTTGCACAGGGAACAGGTTTGAATAATATGATGCGCCAATTGGGAGGTTCATTTGGAATTGCTGCGGTGGCAACGTTCATCAATTCACGCACGGCACTTCACCGTTCCAATCTTCTTGCGAATATTAATATTTACAATCCGGCTTCTACTTCGAGAATGAACGCATTTGTGCAAGGGTTTATTTCAAAAGGTTATGATGCAACAGCCGCTCAGCAAATGGCACTAAAGGCAATGGATGGAACGGTTACAAGACAATCGATGCTGATGTCGTATATGGACAATTTCTGGATTGTGGGAATGTTCTTCTTGTGCTGTATTCCTCTTTTGATTTTCCAACCAAACCGCAAGCCTGTTTCAACAATTTCATCAGCGGATGCACATTAATATTTTGTTAATCGTCGGTAAATAGTCTATAATATTTTCCGCAGTGAATTTTGAATTTATAATATTCGTCATTGGTAATCGGTAATCTGTAATTTGTAATTATCTTTAGAAGCATGAACCGCACCCAGCTTCACGAACAGATTTTAAAGAAGAAAAGTTTTCTCTGCATTGGTTTGGATACCGATATCAAGAAAATCCCGAAACATCTTTTGAAAAGTGAAGATCCTGTTTTTGAATTCAATAAACAGATTATTGAAGCAACGCATGATTTGTGTGTTTCCTATAAACCCAATCTCGCATTTTACGAAGCAAATGGTGTTGCAGGATTGATGAGTTTGGAAAAGACAATGAAAATCATTCCCGAAGAAATTTTTTCTATCGCCGATGCGAAACGTGGTGATATTGGAAACACTTCCACGATGTACGCGCGTGCGCTGTTTGAAAATTACGGTTTTGATTCTGTTACCGTTGCTCCTTATATGGGAAGCGATTCCGTAAAACCATTTTTGGGTTATTACGATAAGTGGGTTATTCTTCTTGCACTTACTTCCAATGAAGGGGCTTTTGATTTTCAATTATTGCAATTGGCAAAAGGCGGAACTTTATATGAAGAGGTTTTGAAAAAATCAAAAACATGGGGAACTGCCGATAATATGATGTATGTTGTTGGTGCAACCAAAGCGGAATACTTGGCACAAATCAGAAAAATAATTCCCGATCATTTTTTATTGGTTCCAGGAGTAGGTGCACAAGGTGGAAGTTTGAAAGACGTTGCGAAATACGGAATGAACAAACAATGTGGATTGTTGGTGAATGCGTCACGTTCCATTTTGTATGCAGGCGCTGGCGAGGATTTTGCGGAGAAGGCGAGAGCGGAAGCCATGAAAATTCAGAAGGAAATGGCGGGCTTGTTGTAGTCAGACTTCGATACAAATTTTTTATCAGGACAAATGTTTATTTCATATCGAGTTGTTTTGTCTGATAAAAAATTCACTCATTCTGACAAAGAATAAATTCTGCCCTTTTTTTGAATTTCTGAAGCTCTTTGTGTCTTTGTGCTTTTGTGGAATAAAAAAATTATGAAAACAAAGGTTGCACCACTCGTAATTGCGTTCCACAGGAGTTACAGGTGATCATGTTATCCCAATTTTTCGGTAACTCATTTTCAACGCCGCAATTGTGACAATGCGCTACCTTCTTCAGAATGTTTTGGTGGCGACAATGTTCGCATATGCAAACCAATGCACCTACAGGAACTGACAATTCCTTTTTGCAATCTTCACATACCACTTCATGTCGCATGGGTTCTTCCATCTCGACATATTCCTGTTTTAATTTGTATTGATTCAAAAAAGCATCGGCATAATAATCTTCCAAGTATGGAATCCAAACTTGCGCGATTTGCGACAATTTCATTTTCAACTGGAATTGTTCCGGCATCACTTCATCCATGATTTCGTATTTTGGATTGTCGTAAACAATCCGGAATCCTTGCGATTGGAATTCAAGAAATGCTTCAATCATTTTTAGGAAAGAGGAATACTCCACAAAATTTTTGTCGTCTTTTTGGTAATAGGAAATTGCGGCGTATGCAGCATTGTATGCATCCGCTTTTTCAGTTGATGTAAAATCCATAGTATCAGCAGCCATATCAGCAGCCGATTGGATGTAGAGATTGTACTTTTCTCCTTTAGGAACACTGGGTGGTAAATATTCAGGATAATGTTTGTAATAGAAATCCCAGAAATCGTAAGTTTCCTTCCAATACATTTCTTTGTTTTTTCCTGCAAGAAAAAGTTCTGTTTTTGCTTGGAATATTGCCTTCCTTTCCAAATATTGATTCGTGTGTTCTTCCGAATGATTCCAAACTTCCAATCCGGCAGCATAATCAACATCTATCATGTAACCGCAATAATCACAAACGATGTAGGGGTTTTTGTAGGGAGTTACTTTCGGGGCGCCACAGTGGTAGCAGGAGAATTTCTTAATGCGCATGGTATGAAATTAATTAATTATTTCGTGTTCCCAAATTCAGATTGTCTCTTTGTTCTCCTCGCATCTGTGGCATTTTTTTACAATTCCATCTTCATCATGAAATCTTCCTGCAGATCTCTTCCCAACGTAAATATTTTTGTTCCAAATTTCTTAAACCCTTCGCGTTCGTAAAATTTAATCGCGCGAAAATTATTTTTCCATACACCCAACCATAGCACTTTTACTTTTTTCTCTCTTGCAAATGAAATGGCATGTTTCAATAATGCCGCGCCAATATTTTTTGATTGAAATTCTTTCACCACATAAACACGCTCAATTTCCATTGCTAATTTTCCGTCCAACTGTTCAGGACTTGTTGCAGTTCCTAATTTTATATATCCAATTGCGATTCCATTCGAAAACGCGATGAAAAGAAAAGTGTGTGTTTCATTTATCTCCTGCGCGATTTCCTCTTCGGTGAAATTCTCGCTGATGTACTGCTCCATGTCTTCCTTCGTGTTGGCATGAGCGTAAGTGTCGTAAAATGTTTTGGAAGAAAGTTGCGCGAGTAGTGCTGCGTGTGCGAGCGTAGCAGGAAGTATCTGGAGATTTTGCATTGTTGTAAATGTCAATTGCAAAAGTAGGAATAATGTGAGTGGAGGAATAGGGGAAAATGAGACGGATGAGAAAAATATTTGCAGTAAATTCCGAATGGAACTTATTCGTTTTTAGTTCTCAAAATCCTGCCCACCAGTTCATATTTTCTCACAAGAAAATAACCCAAAAATATTTTCACAAAGCTCACTCCCCAGAAATAATATTCTTTCGGATTGTCCGCCCTTCCAGTAATACTTCCTTTGAAAATAAAAAAAGTCTGGTTGATTAAAACAGGAAGTGAGTCGATAATAAGAAACCCACCAATGAAAATGCACGCCAATTTGATAATGTTGAGTGTACTCAATTCTCCAAATACAATTCGTTCTCCCTCAAAACCCTTGTCCAATTTCAGCCAATTAATTAATAGGTCGGGTTTGAAAATAAGTAGTAGTAAAAGTGAAATTGGAATTACCATTGCCAAGACTAAGTAGAAAATTCCTTCGAAACCTCCAAAAGCCATCAATTGAGGAATGGTTTGTGGAAGAATGGTGAATAGGCAAATGACAAATGAATAGAGTCCGAAAAGTTTTAAGATTATTCTAAAGAAATCTTTGTGTAGCATTTTCTAAATTAGTTAAATTCCTTAAAGCAACTGCACTGCAATTTGAGATTTGGTTTTGGGCTCAGAGCAATTTATAAATATAACAACAAGAAAATGGAGTAAAAAAAACTCATTTCTTGAATGTCAAATTACGAAAATATTCGATTGTTTATTGAAGGGTTATCCTGCATACAAACGTTTACAAATAGATATAAACGCTTAATCCTTGCTGTTTTAATAGGCATTCATTTTCTTCGTCGCCATTTTGTATTTATTCCAAGGAAATATTTTTCATGATAGCATTAGATTTTTGAAATTGTATGAAAAAGAAAAGCAGAAGCCTTTCACTTGTTCGCCGTCACATTAAAAAAACTGCATTGAATCGCCAATACCGAAAATTACTGAGTGACATCGGCACCACAGTGGAGCGTGCGAAGAATAATGCAGCCATTGCAGTCAATCACGAATTGGTGCAAGCGAATTGGAATATCGGGCGTCATATTGTGGAGTTTGAACAAGAGGGAAATGTAAAGGCGGAATATGGAAGTGAGTTGTTGGCACGACTTTCACATGATCTGAAAATAAAATTTGGTAAGGGTTTTAGCCACCGAAATGTTCTTGACATGCGTCGGTTTTACCTTGAATTCCCAATTCGGCAGTCACTGACTGCCGAATTGAGTTGGACGCATATTGTAACGCTGTTGAGTGTTTCAGATATTTCTGCAAGAATATTTTATATGAAACAATGTGTAAATGAAAACTGGTCGGTACGTGAATTGCAACGTCAAATGAATGCATCATTATATGAACGGCATACATTAAGCAGAGATAAAAAAGGAATTCTTCGTCATCAACGAAAACGAAAAATCATAAGATATCCGAAAGATATTGTGAAAGATCCGTACGTGCTTGACTTTTTGGGAATACAAAAAGAGGGTCGTTTATCTGAAAAACAATTGGAACAACTTATTATTGACAATCTCCAAAAGTTTATTTTGGAATTAGGAAAAGGGTTTGCATTCATAGCGCGACAATTCAAAATCCCCATTGGCAAAAAAACCTTTTCAGTTGATTTGGTTTTCTATCATCGCATATTGAAATGTTTCGTTTTGTTTGATCTCAAAACACGCGCTGCACGACATGATGATATTGGCCAGATGAATTGGTATCTGAATTATTTCATGGCCGAGGAAAACATGCAGGACGATAACGAACCAATTGGAATAATTCTTACAGCTGAGAAAGATGATATTCTTGTGGAATATGCTTTGGGCGGATTGTCAAATAAAATATTTGTTTCAAAATACCAATTGTATTTGCCAAACAAAAAAGATTTACGAAACCAAATGCAAAACATTATTGAAAATAGAATGACAACAAAAGTAAAAAAATGACAGCAAGAAAAAGATAAAGAAATGATTTGGATACGCTGTTAAATTCAACCTGAATTCCCATTAATTCAATATGCAAGAACCAATAAAAATTATTTATGAAAGAAGAATTTCTCCATTATATATGGAAAACAAAACAGTTTGCTCCAGCAGATCTTAAAACAACTCAAGGCCAAGAAATTGAAATCGTTTTTCCCGGAGATCATAATTTTAATTCGGGGCCAGATTTTTTCAATGCGCAAATAAAAATTGAGGATATGTTGTGGACGGGAAATGTGGAAATACACATTAAGGCTTCCGATTGGATGAAACACAAACATCAAAATGATGACACTTACAACAATGTGATCCTTCATGTAGTTTACGAGTGTGATTGTGAATTGAAAACCCATAATGATGAAGCATTGACAACTCTTGTCATGCGCGAACGAATTGATATGAAATTGTATGAAAATTATTTGCGACTTCTGAAAAGTAAAACCACAATTGTTTGTGCGAATAGCATTAATGAAATTCCATCGATCATAATAACATCTTGGCTATCGAGAGTATTGGCAGAACGGCTTGAGCGAAAAATTTCAGAATTGAAATTTGAACTTGAACAAAACGGAAAGGATTGGGAGGAAACATTCTATCGCCAACTTGCTAAACAATTCGGAATGAAAATTAATGCAGAGCCATTTTCCTGGTTAGCTGCAGCCGTTCCTTACAAAATGATTTCTAGACAAAGAGACAATTTATTTCAAATGGAAGCATTACTTTTCGGACAGGCTGGCTTGTTGCCGGAAAAACCTGAAGACGAATATTCCTTTACATTAATCAGTGAATATAATTTTCTTCAAATAAAATATCACATTCAACCCATGCCTTCACATTGGTGGAGGTTCATGCGCTTGCGTCCGAATAATTTCCCAACAATTAGAATTGCGCAATTGGCAGGATTGTTTTTTTGTCAGCCACAATTATTCCGCTCTTGTATGGAAGCAAATGAAATTTCTGAATTAAAAAAATTGTTGGACGTATCGGCATCGAATTATTGGACGGAACATTATTCTTTTGGTAAAGTTTCAAAGTCCTGTGAGAAAAATATTGGAACTCAAGCGATGGATACAATACTCATCAACACCATTGCGCCATTTAAATTTCTGTATGGACGAATGACCGCGAATGAACACTTGGTGCAAGATGCAATATCCTTGCTTGAGAGAATTGGCCCAGAGAAAAATAAAATTATTAGGGAGTGGGGGTGTATTAAAGTACAACCAACCAGCGCAGCGGAATCACAAGCGCTTTTGGAATTAAAGAAAAATTATTGCGACAAGAAAAAATGCTTGTCTTGTGAGATCGGAAATTATTTGTTGGGATGAAAAGTCTCGCCATCTTTCCTGAATGCGTCAATTGAAAGGTCTTCATTCAATTCGCAACGGCAGAGTGGTTTCCAACCTTGATGACAAAAAGCGTCTTTTAGAAGTGTGGTCATTTTGTATTTGTTAAATAAACCCAAAGAAATCACTTCAATAGAAAATACAAATATGTTTTTCAACAAGGTAAAAAGAGCTTTTTTACCCGCACAATTCTACAGATTACCAAATGAAAATGTCGATCTGATCGTTCCCTGGTTTTCCGTAAAGCATTTCGGATTGTGACAGAAAATATCTTTTGCGATGAAAATAATCACAGCAATATTCTTTTCTTTTCGTAAATTAGATGCAATAATTAGAATATGGTCAAGATTCCTTTCATCGGCAACATCGTAAACTGGTTCGAGCAACGTGCGTTCGGAGTATGTAATTGGTGGGGGCGCAAACTTGGCATTCGACCGACTCGTATTCGAATGTATTTTATTTATCTCTCCTTTTTTACGGTAGGTTCTCCCGTCATCATGTATTTCATCATGGCATTTATTCTCGAACACAAGGAAGCCTTCAAGCCAAAACGCAATTCAAAAGAAAGAATTTGGGATTTGTAGGTTTGAAAATTATTTTCTCCCATTAGATTTTTTTCTGCTGTTTCCACTCTTTAGCATTCATCTGTTTTATTTGGGTCTGCCCTTATCCCGATACTCCTCACGCAAAAAAACAGATGCACACTAAAATCATCTTGAGAATTGATTGGCGGAACACTTGCTTATTTCAAAATATGATAAGCAATAAAACTTGCCAAATACGCCAAAACTCCCATGTAGGTAAATTGGATCAAGGGCCACTTCCAGCTTTTCGTTTCTCTTCGCACTACAGCAATTGTACTCATGCATTGCATCGCGAAAGCATAAAATAGCATCAACGAGATGCCAGTGGCAAGTGTATAAACAGGTAACCCCGTTTTGGGATCATGTTCCTGTTTCATTCGCTCTTTTAAATTGACAGTTCCATATATCGTCGACATCGTTCCTACAAAAACTTCTCGTGCTGCAAGAGAGGTGATGATTGAAATTCCAATCTTCCAATCAAAACCAAGTGGATGAATTACAGGCTCAATTAATTTACCCAAATGTCCTGCATAGGATAGTTCAAGTTTTTTTGAAACAAGTTTCTTGTATTGAAAATCCCAAATAAGTGAATCTGCTAAATAATTTTTGGCTAATAGTTTTTCGTGATCCGAGCTAGCAGGGTTGGCTGCCAAATTTTTCGGAACATTTGTTTTTAGGGAAATTATTCCCAACTGTGTTTTTTGGAATTCTTCTCCAGGTCCATACGCAGAAAGCATCCACAAAATAACGGCTACAGCTACAATGATTTTTCCTGCATCCAATAAGAACACTTTTACCTTTTCGAAAATTGTATAAAAAACATTTGACCATTTCGGCATCCGATAAACGGGAAGCTCCATGATGAACCAACTTTTTTCTTTTGCCTTCATAATTAAACTGATCACCCAAGCTGCTGTAATTGCGCTCACAAATCCAATCAGATAAAGTCCCATCAATGCCAATCCTTGCGTGTTGAAAATGCCACCAACAATTTGATTCGGAATCACAAGTGAAATCAATAAAGTGTAAACAGGCAAACGCGCACTGCAACTCATCAATGGAGTAACCATAATGGTAATGATGCGTTCTTTCCAATTGCTGATCGTTCGCGTGCTCATGATTGCAGGTACCGCACAAGCCATTCCACTCATGAGCGGAATTACAGAGCGGCCATGTAAACCAATTTTTCGCATCAACTTATCCATAATGAAAGTCACACGTGCCATGTATCCTGAATCTTCAAGAATCCCGATAAAGAAAAACAATAGTGCGATTTGCGGAATGAAAACAACAACACCACTTAAGCCGGCAAGAATTCCATTCACAAAAAGATCAGTTAGAATTCCGGGAGGAAATTTCTGTGTGCAGAAGGTTTGCAAAAATCCGAAACCGCTTTGAATCCAATCCATCGGAAATTTTGCCAAGAAAAAAATCGATTGGAAAATGATGAGCATGATGAGCAGAAAAAAAACATATCCCCAGGTTTTGTGCGTGAGAACTTTGTCCAACTTTTTATTGAGTGGTGGACGTTCTGCTTTTTTTCCAGTGCACACTTTAATATGTTCGCCAATGATATTGTAACGCAATAAGCTTTCTTCTGCCTGCGCACCCGAAGGAGAAAATCCAACAGCAGCTAATTTTTCCCGCCATTCTTTATTCGATTCAAATAAACGATGTGCTTTATGCAAAGCCTGATAATCTTTCAAATCAGGATTTATTTCTTTCTTGATTAAATCCTGAGCCTCACCTGCAATATGTGAAACATCAATAAATCGATAGGAGGGTTCATTGGCTTCTCCACAAATCAATTTCTCCAATTGTTCAATGCCAACTTTATGCCGTGCACTGACTTCAACAATGGGAATTCCCAATCGGTTTGAAAGTCGGTCTTTGTCAATATGAAAGTCAGCTTTCTCTGCTTCATCAATCATGTTGAGCGCTAGAATGCAAGGAATATTAAAATCAATGATTTGCCCGGCGAGAAATAAACTGCGTTTAAGATTGGTAGCATCAGCAACAATCACCACCAAATCAGGTTTGTCTTCATTCTCCGATTCCGTCAAAACTCTTGACGCAACTACTTCATCCAATGATTTAGGATAAAGCGAATAGGTTCCTGGAAGATCAGTATAATGAAGTGAAAATGTTTTTTTTTCGAATTGACGTTTTACCGTCGCAGTTTTTTTGTCAACTGTAACACCAGGAAAATTTCCCGTCTTCTGATGCATACCCGTAAGCGCATTGAATAGTGTAGATTTCCCGCTATTGGGATTTCCCACTAGAGCAACTTTCCTGTGGATAAGGACAATATTTTCTTTTGTTTCCACGAAAAGTGAAATTAAAGTTTAATGTCTTTTATAATTGTTTTGCGAATCCTAACCGTTTCCGCTTCTGCACGTCGCAAACTAAGAACATACCCCGAAATATTAATTGCAATTGGATCACCGAAAGGAGCAACTTTTTCGAGTTCCACTTCTTCACCGGGTGTACAACCCATCTCCAATAATTTCAGTGAAAGTTCAGCATCAGAAAAGGAAACGATAATTGCCTTTTCCCCAGAAACCAAAGATGCAAGCGTATCAAATTTTTCGGACATAAATTTTTGTTGAACCCAAAGGTACGATGAGCAAAGGTTTACTAAGAATGACAATTGTACCTAAAAGAGGGTATTTTAAGAAAAAGGGAAAAACATTTTTTTTGCCTACTGCTTTTTTGCCTACCGCTTCTTGTTAATGTTGATGCTTTCCCTTCTTTGGCTTTGCATTGGATTTGAAATTTGGGCAATCTCCACACTTATTTTTTCCATGAAAAATAAAACAACCATCCAGGCTCGTGCAGGCAAAGGCTGCGAGTAGTAAGAAAGGAAGGAAACGTTTGAAAATAGGCATGGTAGAAAGTACGTAAAGATAAGGAAAAGGAAGCGGTTCCTATAAGTGAAACGTTGCAGCAATGCTTTTCGTGTGAATTCATTCATCAGTAGCGGAGAATATTCCGTATTTTTAGCCTCTCTGCATGAATCCGCTACGTCTTCTTTTCCATATCGGCCAATATTGGCTTTTGCTCCGGCAAGTGTTTAGGCGCCCTGAAAAAAGAAAAATTTTCTGGAATCGCTTTTTCGCTGAAGTCAATTCAATTGGAATTGGCTCGCTAGGAATTGTTGCAATCATTTCCATTTTTATGGGAGCGGTCATCACTATTCAAACGGCATTCGGATTTGAAAGTCCTTGGATCCCTCTTTATGCTGTTGGTGTTGCTGCACGTGATTCAATTATTTTGGAATTCTCACCGACAATTGTCAGTTTGATTCTAGCTGGAAAAGTTGGATCGAGTATCGCTTCTGAAATTGGAAACATGCGCGTGAGCGAACAGATAGATGCACTAGATGTTATGGGAGTGAACTCTGCAAGCTTTTTGATTCTTCCTAAAATAACCGCATCCATTTTCATTTTTCCATTCCTAGTTTGCATCAGTATGTTTCTTGGACATATCGGTGGGTTTACGCTGGGTGTTCTTGCTGGTGTTGTAACACCTTCTCAATTTATTTATGGAATTCAATATGACTTCCGTCCTTACAATGTCGTTTACGCACTTATAAAAACATTGTTTTTTGGATTTATCATTCCTTCTGTTTCTGCTTACCAAGGCTATTATGCAAAAGGTGGTTCATTGGAAGTTGGACAAGCAAGTACACGCGCAGTTGTCTATTCCATTATTGTCCTTTTACTTTTTAATTTCATTCTCACGCAATTATTACTCGCATGATCGAAGTGAGAAATTTGAGCAAGGCGTTTGGTGAGAAAGTAATTCTCAAGGATTTTTCGTTCACTTTTGAACGTGGAAAATCAAATTTGATTATTGGAGAATCAGGAACGGGGAAATCTGTTCTTACAAAATGTATGGTGGGATTGGTTAATCCCGAAGAAGGAGAAGTGCTTTACGATGGGCAGGATTTTCTGAAAATGAATTTTGATGAACGTAAAGTTATTCGTCAGCAAATCGGAATGCTTTTTCAGGGAGCAGCTTTATTTGATTCAATGACGGTGGAAGAAAATGTAATGTTTCCATTGTCGATGTTTACAGAGATGCCTTACGAAGAAAAACTTGAGCGTGTCCTGTTTTGTTTGAAACGTGTCAATCTAGAAAATGTCATCAAGTTATATCCTGCTGAATTAAGTGGAGGAATGAAAAAACGTGTGGCAATTGCTCGCGCCATTTCACTCAAGCCTAAGTATCTTTTCTGCGATGAACCCAACTCTGGTCTTGATCCCAAAACATCTATTCTCATTGATGAATTGATCAAAGAAATTACAGAAGAATACAACATAACAACAGTTGTCATTACACATGACATGAATTCTGTGTTGGAAATTGGCGATAACATTGCTTTCCTTCACAAAGGGTTGAAATTGTGGGAGGGAACTAAAAAGGAAATTCTGCGATCCACTAACAAAGAACTTTCTGAATTTGTTTATGCAACTAAATTCCTAAAGCAATTTCGCGATCGACTCGAAAATGAATAATTGATATTCTTAAAAGAATTAGTCACAAAAAAAATCCCGCCAATTTCTTGACGGGATTTTTTATGCTTAACAAATGATTATTGAACAATCATTTTGTGTGTGATAGAACCTTGGTTTGTTCCAACTGTGTAGAAATAAACACCAGCAGAAAGGTTAGAAGTAGCAACGTCGAAATTGTGGTGACCAACAGAAGCATTTTCTGTTTGTGTCAACACTTGATTTCCTACAACATCAACAATTGTCAATGTAACAATGCTATTGTTTTTCAATGAATAAGGAATTTGTGTTTCTCCGTTTGATGGGTTTGGAACGTTTTGTCCAACGTTAAGATTTGAATTTACTTCATTTACAGATGCAGGATCTGTTGTAACGTGAATCCAAAGATCCCAGTTCTGAAGGAAGTTCTCGCTGTCAGCTCCAACTTGGTGCCCAGCAGTTCCATTGCACTCGTAATAAGTATCTCCACCTGCTGAAGAAGGAAGTTGATCGTAAGTGTTCAATGGAGGTGCGAAACGCATATCCTGACGGTAACTGTTGATAGCGTAATTCGATACCATTGCAAAGTTTGGAAGACTTGCGTTAGATGGGCACTGACCAGGTCCTAAATCACCGAAACCAGCTGTCATTCCGAAAGTATCCAATGCATTTCCATAATATTCAATTCGAACAGCGAATTTTGTTGTGTTGTTATTGATCAAGAAATTTGGAGCCACATAAAATGTTCCATTGCTCAACCATGTTGCACTTTGTGTCATACTTGTGTTGGTGATAATGGTGTCGGTATGCAAAATTGTAGCTGTGGAAGTTGGATATCCAGCTGCTGAACACTGAAGGATTCTCACCAATACTGTATCATTCGCTCCAGAGTAGTTTGAATGACCTGCATTGAAAAAGATTGTATCAATGTTGATGGTGGAATAACTAGATGAAGCTACTTGTGCATAAGGGAAACCTGCAGCATAATCAGTATTGTAAAGTGGACTGAAATCAACAGCAGCCCAACGAAGACTTGTATCTCCATTTGTGAGCTTGTAATTCATATTCATATCCCAGATGTAACGGGTATATGCTGGAAGACTTTGTTGGTTAACTTGGAAATCCTCATCCATAGCGCCATAATCAACATAGAATCCCATCATAGCTTGTGATGAAGGATTTCCGCTGCGATTTACAGGGTTCTGTGGGTGATGTCCACCACGAGATGCAAGAATTGTGCTTTGTGAAAAAGCTGTGAGGCTGATAAGTGCCGCGAAGAGAGTAGTGTAAATTGTTTTCATGTTTATTGAATAATCGGTTTTTAGTTTTTTGCTCTTAAGACAAATATAAGATATTCAGTTATTCAAACCCCTATTTTCATTGAATTTCATTTCATTTAAGAATGTTTGTGAAGAGTTTGATACCTTTTAACAAATCGATTGAAAACAAAAAAGGCGTTACCGGATTGGTAACGCCTTTTCAAATTCAAAACAGTTATTAGTTGTTAGAAACAGTCATTTTACGTGTTTCTTTCTGACCATTAACAGTGATTGTATAGTAATACATACCGTTAGAAAGGTTAGCTGTATTCATATCAAAACGGTGATCGCCTGCTGATTGGTTAGACTCGTTTTGTGAATAAACAACATTGCCAATAACATCATAAACGTTAAAAGAAACGTTGCTGTTGTTTGTCAAAGAGTAATTGAAAGTTGTTGATCCGTTAGCTGGGTTAGGGAAGTTTTGAGCAATGCTGAAACCTTTGCTGCTTTCTTCGATACCTGTTACGTTCTCAATCAAAAGAATTTCGTCAAGTGAAAGAACGTCCATTCCATTTGCATTATGGTGGAAAGCGATGTACTGAACACCACCAGGAACTTGTGCAGTAAAAGGCTGCCAAACTGTATCAACACCATTTGTTGAAGTTGATGGAGTTAGATCAGCACGGTGATAAATAGGTGTGTTTGTAAAGTCGTTGTAATTGCTCATACCTGTTGTAGAAGTAAGAACATCATATCCATCTCTGTAAGTAGGGTTTGTTTTTGCAAACCATGTTAGAGTTGCTCCACCAGCAGGGATTGTGATAGGTCCCATTTCCATCCAGTTGTCAGCTTGTGCAGGATCGTTGTCGAACCATGAAGTTGCTGCAGCGTAGAATGAAGAGTCAGTTGCTTGATTTTCCCATGGGTGAAAATCCCATGCATTGAGTGAATAGAAATATGCGAAATCAGGAGAAGGGAAAGTGTTGGTAGTTGTACAAGTAAAACCATCCAAATCTTCTGTTGCATAAGTAAATGCTGCAGCATCAGTAGCATTTACAATAATTCCCAAGAAAGGAATGTAAAGTAATGTATCACCAGCAGCAAGTGTGTGTTGACTTGGAGAAACTGTAACTGGATTAGCTCCATGTCCCGCTCCACCTTGGCGAGTTTGAATTGTACTTTGTGCGTTCATTCCCAATACAAGGGCAGAGGCACAGATCATCATGTAAATTTTTTTCATCGTTCTTTTTTTTGGTTTCAATTTTTATTTGATAGGGATTACAAAAATAACTAAATCCTCAACAAACGCAAGGATTGTAGACTTGAAAGTGATAATTTTTATAGGTCTTCTCTAGACTGAAAGTCACGCATTTACAGGTTCCATATACGCTTCAATCGGCAAACAGGAGCAAACAAGATTTCGGTCTCCATAAGCATTGTCTATTTTCCCAACACTTGGCCAGAATTTAAGATCACGCACCCATGACAAAGGGAAAACTGCTTTTTCGCGGGAATACTTATGATTCCAATTGCTGCTAATCACGCTGTCTGCAGTATGTGGAGCATTTTTCAAAACATTGTCATCAACATCAGCTTTACCGTCTGCAATTTCCATGATTTCATTGCGAATGCTGATCATTGCCTCACAAAAACGGTCAAGTTCAGCTTTGCTTTCGCTTTCTGTTGGCTCAACCATCAATGTGTCATGAACTGGAAACGAAACTGTTGGAGCATGAAATCCATAATCCATCAAACGTTTCGCGATATCACCCACCTCAACTTTTGCAACGCGCTTGAAATCGACACATTGTAAAATCATTTCGTGTGCAACTCTTCCGTTATTATTCGTGTACAGGGTTTCGAAATTTCCTTTGAGTTTTTCCTTGATATAATTTGCGTTTAGGATTGCAATTTTTGTAGAATCAGCCAAACCTTTTCCGCCCAACATTTTTATGTAACCATAGGAAATCAACAGTACTAATGCACTTCCGAATGGAGCAGCAGAAACAGCATTAATTCCTTTTTCTCCACCACATGCAATTACTGGATGTGAAGGCAAGAATGGAAGGAGATGTTTTGCTACACCGATTGGCCCAACTCCTGGTCCGCCACCACCATGTGGAATTGCGAATGTTTTGTGAAGATTCAAATGGCAAACATCTGCACCAATATTTCCTGGACTTGTCAATCCAACTTGTGCATTCATGTTTGCACCATCCATATAAACTTGTCCGCCGTTCGCGTGTATGATGTCAGTTATTTCAATGATTGATTCTTCATAAACACCATGAGTTGACGGATAGGTTACCATCAAGCAAGAAAGATTTTCCTTATTCGCTTCTGCTTTTGTTTTCAAATCAGCAACATCAATATTTCCTTTCTCATCGCATTTAACTATGATGATATCCATTCCAGCCATTGCTGCAGAAGCTGGATTTGTTCCGTGTGCGGAAGATGGAATCAATGCAACTTTTCTATGCGTATCTCCACGACTTATGTGGTATGCTCGAATCACCATGAGTCCTGCATATTCTCCAGAAGCCCCGGAATTCGGTTGGAAAGACATTCCAGCAAAACCTGTCACTTCACTTAAGGCTTTATTCAATTCATCAATGACAATTTTGTAACCTTCTGCTTGGTTTGCAGGAACAAAAGGGTGAAGGTT
>CAIQQJ010000090.1 GCA_903873905.1 uncultured Flavobacteriales bacterium | reverse complement strand
TTTTCTTTGTTTTTTTTGAAAATCAGTTCTCTTAATTCAATTGGGGAATCCATTATTTGAAAGTCGTATCCAACATCAACTACGTTTGCATTGGCAGTCTCTCTAATTTGTAATATATTATCCAAAAAAGCTAAATAGCCATCGGATCCATTGCATCTGAATTGAGAACTCAATTCCATTTCAATGATTTCGGCATTTGCTTTATTCGCCCATTTGTGTATTTCATTTTTTGTTCCAATATCTTTAAAAGTGACACGTTGATCTTCATCAATGAAAAAAATACTGCAGCCAGACGCATTTATGATTTCTTTTACTTGGTTTTCGCCTAGATTTTGGAACATTCCTGATTTTTCATTTAATCGATGTGCTTCATCAACAACCAGTGCGTCAAAAGAATTAGGTTTGGAATCAGTGAATTTTCCAGATCCTTGAAATAGTGCAGCAAATCTAGTGCGGCTTAATGTCCCAGTTAATTTAGATTCATAAACTGCTCTTGGTGCTGCATTTTTTGTAACATACAGTGTCAGTAAATCTCTTTTAGTTATTTCAACAAGAAGATTTATTGCAACTACTGATTTCCCCGTTCCTGGCCCACCTTCAACAATAAGAACCTTTTTTCCTTCAGTCTTTGCTTTTTGTGTTAAGAGTAATGCTGTCTCATAGACAAGTTTTTGTTCATCAAGCAAAATAAATTCTTTATTTCCCTTGATCATGGAAACAAGGCTATCTGCCAGTTGCTTTGATGGTCGAATTTTTCCAGTATCAATTCGATACATTATTTCTCCATCATCTCCATATTTGACAAATCGTTTTATGAATTCTCTTAATTTTTGAGAGTCCCGTTTTAGAAAAACTGGAGCTTTGTCCAAATGAGTTTGATAGAATGAATTTCGGATCACATCGTCGTCTTCATAATTATGAAGGTATGCACAAGGTTTCAGAGTGATTTTTTCTTGCTCCACTGTTTCACTGAAATCTTGAAGTAATTCAGCATATGAATAGGCTTGATATGAGGGATGACTGGTTTCATGCAATCCTTTCCCCAACGCAGTCCTGACGATCCCATCCTTTTCTGTTATTTCAGCATTTTTCCATTGTTTAAGTTCTATAATAACAACGTGATTGTTATTATTTGCATCAGTCCCAGAAACTATAAAATCGATTCTTTTATTTGAGTGTGGAATTTGAAGTTCAATTGTCACTCCAGTATTTTGTGGGATTTCATCATCAGAAAGAACCCTCGACATAAACTGAAGTGAATTCCACCAAGAATCGACTTCTTTTGGAGAAGTTGACTGATGAAGATTTTTTTGGAAAGCGTGCAAAATTATTTGATCAATCTGTCCACTATCTACATCACTTTGAAACTTACTTTTATTGGAGCGATAAACAATCATAATTTAAAGTTCATTGTATTTCTTGGATGTGCCTTTGGCTTTGTCAATTGGATATTTTGCCCCATTTATTTTAATTTTCTCCATCATAATTTCTTTAATATTAAAACCATGTTTCTCGGCGAGCAAAAATGAAAATGCGAGAATGTCAGCTAACTCTTCTTTTATTTTTATTTTTTCTAATTGCTCGCTTTCATTTACATCTTTCCATAAAAACAATTCATTTAGTTCCGCAGCTTCTATTGAAATTGCAACAGCGAGATTTTTGGTATTGTGAAATTGTTTCCAATCACGTTCGTCACGGAATTGCACTAAGGCATTTGTAATTTCTTCTATTTCTGTCATTGCTTGAATTTTCTTTTCATGCAATATACAAAATGTCTAAGTTGGAAGCGGTGGAATCTTAGGATGAGATGAGTGATTGGATAGTTTCCAGATTAGAACTTAAATAGTTCACACCAAACAGGGGCATAAGTACCGAAACCAGAGATCTATATAAATGAAATCTGATTTGATTGAGTTATTTAAAATGTAACTTGCTCTTATGGAAAAACATTTACTCTCTAAATCCACTTTTATCAAAGGGATGCAATGTCACAAGGCGTTATATCTAGGTAAACATCATAAAGAGCTTAAGGCGGAAGTCAGTGAAGCGCAAGAGGCCATTTTTTCTCAAGGGACAAGAGTAGGGGAGTTGGCACAGCAATTATTCCCAGGTGGTGTTGATTGTACGCCAGAGAGCTATTATGATTTCCAGAAAGCAGTCATTAGAACACAAGAAGAAATTGCAAAAGGAACAAAAATTATTTATGAAGCGGCTTTTCAATTCAATGGAGTGCTTGCTGCGTTAGATATTTTGGTTAATGATGATAATGGTTGGAAAGCATATGAAGTAAAAAGTTCAACGAGTATTTCCGTAACGTATCACATGGATGCTACGATTCAATATTATGCGATTACTAATTCTGGAATTGAACTAAAAGATATTTTCATTGTACACATCAACAACGAGTATGAAAAGAATGGGCCTATTGATTTGAAAGAACTTTTTACAATTGAATCTGTAAAAGATATTGTACTGGGAATTATGCCGGGTATCCCCAACCAAGTTGCTGCATTGAAAAAAGTTTTAAATCAGAATGAGATACCTGACATCGATATTGGTCTGCATTGCAGCGATCCTTATGGTTGCGATTTTTCTGCTCATTGTTGGAAAGATATCCCTGAGAATTCAGTCTTTGATATTGCAAATTTGAGAGCGAACAAAAAGTTTGAGCTTTACGACAGTGGAGTTATTTCTTTCAATGAAATCCCTGAAGATTTTCCATTGAATGAAAATCAATGGATGCAAGTAAATAGTGAATTGAACAATGAATCTTTTATTGACAAGAAAAAGATTAAGAATTTTGTTAATGACCTTCAATATCCACTATACTTCATGGATTTTGAAACTTTTGCAACAGCTGTTCCTGTTTTTGACAGAAGTAATCCCTATCAGCAATTGGTGTTTCAATATTCTTTGCACATTTTACCTACGGAAAACGGTGAGTTGATACACAAGGAATTCCTTGCAGAAACAAATGGTGTTGATCCAAGAATCCCTTTCATCGAACGATTGATTGGTGATTGCGGTACAACGGGCGATATTTTGGTTTATAATATCGGATTTGAGAAGGGCAAGTTGAAAGATTTGGCTGAGGCATTTCCAAACTATCTATTTCAAATTGGTAAAATGATTGAGCGATTGAAAGATTTGATGATACCATTTCAGCAGCGTTGGTATTATACACCAGCAATGCGTGGGTCTTATTCTATTAAAAAAGTGCTTCCTGCATTGGTTCCTGAGTTGTCCTATGAGGATTTGACTATTAAAGAAGGAGGAACTGCAAGTAATACTTTTGCTAAAATGTTGTTGGGGGAATTTGAGGGGGATGTGATGCAAACGAGGAAGGATTTGTTGGAGTATTGTAAGTTGGATACGATGGCTATGGTGGAGATATTGAAAACACTTAAAAGCGTATAATTTATGAGCAACCCATTTCTAGAAAAAATATTTTAAAAAATTGCTTCTAATAGAAAATTCTCATATTATCAAGCTGAAAGAAGAATAGATATATTCATTAATTATTTTATTGAAAATTGAGGACAAATAAGAAATATTAAAAAATGTTAAGAATTATTAAGTAGGAATAAGTTGTTTTGGTGTTTTACATGGGAAAACAATATATAAAATACCTTAAGCATTGAATTTCTTTATCACACATTTTTAAATTAAATAATTATGGATCACGCACAAAACGAAAGAAAAGGTTGAAATCCAAATTATTGTTTGGTGACATTGCTCGCATTGCAAAAATGATTGGGAAAAGCAGAGTTACTATTCAAAGATGATTTCAAAGCGAAATTGCAACCCCAGAAATCCTCGAAACGATTCAACGGTTATTGAAAAATCGCGAAAATACATATCTCGAAATACGCAAAACATTTAATAAGCGAGGGAAATGGAATGGGTTTACTAGTAATAGTGAAGAAATAATACAGGAATAGTTTAATACTTATTAATTATTTCTAACTTGTTTTTTATAATAAAAATCATCCCTAATTCTCTAAAATATTTTCCTTAATATTTTTTATTTTTTGAAGATTTTTAAAAACTTACATTATAGTTGGTAATTCAGGATAAGGTATAAAAGACTCTACAAAAATTATAAACGGCTGTTTGGTAAACATTGCGATTACAATCATTAACACTGCAATCAAGATAGCAACTCCAGTATTGTTTTTTGAAATCTCGTCATATTCATCCAATTGACCTGTCAGCATGGAAAATAATTTATAAGTTGTATAAATTATTACTGCACTAAATGTGTATCCCAAAACCAAAAACATGGTTAAGTATTTTGAGATTCCTCCTAAAAGGCCGAATAAGGAAGGACTTGTTGTGCCAATAATTTTAATGGTAGCTGCAAGTGGCTCCATAATTCCAAACACAATATATGAAACAGAAAAAATAGTTCCACTTAAAAATATCATAAATGACAAATTTTTGTATGGATTAGATTCATTTGTTTTTTTTTAGGTAAAATTTCATCACTAATATTTTTGTTAAATAAACCGTCATTAGACCTATAATAACTGATATTATTAATTCAATCGAAGTTGTATTTTCTAGTGCTTTCATGTTATTTATTATTTATTATTTTTAATTTGTACTTGCTAAAACTACTTCCCAGTAGTGCATATTGTTGACTGTTGGACTTAAATTTCCCGGAGTAAATCCTGTTGCAGTTGTTTCCCAAGCATAATAATTCAAAGCATTGTATTTTACACAATCGCCACTATAATTACCGGAAATTCCTAGTATAGCATGCGAATAATGTTCGGAACCTAAAACAACAACAGAATAGCCTAGTTTAGAAAGTATATAGTATAAGAAGACGCTTCTCGTATCACAATCCCCTTTTAAATTTGCCATAAATTCAACAGGAGCTTGAACACCAAATTTTATTTCAGGCAAACAAGGCCCGCCTGATTGATGATATTCAGTTATAAATCCACCATATTGCCTATCTGCTTCTGCATGGGTAAGATCATGTACTAAGCAGTAGGGAATATTCTGCACAGAAGTAACTATCATATCAGCAAACATTTTATTATTAAGATTATTCTTTTTCCCAATATTCGCATACACTTTAATTACAGAATCTAAGTAATTCTTACTTTCATTAACCATCTGATTGTAAATTTCATGAAACTGATTTCTAAATCCTTGGCCTGTAGGTTCAATCTGATTTCTTTCTATTCTAATAATATTAAAATAATCTTTTCTTACTTTAAATTCACCATTGTACTGATTTTGGTAATTATCGTTCCAATTTAATTTATGAGTTAAATAGCATAATGTTACGGTATCATTATTGTCAGTTTGTATTGTGTCTATTACTTCTTCAGGTGTATATTCCCATTTATTTTTTTCAGTATCATTATCTGTAGTTGTGCTATCTGAATTATTTTTTGTTTCAGAATTACCAGTATCTAAAAAAGG
>CAIQQJ010000089.1 GCA_903873905.1 uncultured Flavobacteriales bacterium | reverse complement strand
GGAGTCCCTTCGGGAAAAACCGATGCTCTATCCAGTTGAGCTACAGGTGCAAAAAAATAGTATAAAAAAAGAACACGCGACTCTCGGTTTAGCTCCGAAGGAGTCCCTTCGGGAAAAACCGATGCTCTATCCAGTTGAGCTACAGGTGCATTTTTTGAATGCGAGGGCAAAGTTAATGATTTGTCTGAGTAATTATTTCAAAATTCCATCAACCTCACCTTGGGTTGGGATTTGAAATGATCCTAATCTTGGATTTCTACTTCAATCCGATGAACTTGAAAATCAGAATTTCTTTTTGATCATTTTGCGTTGCCGCTCATTAAAAATAAAACTTTGGTCAATGGAAGATATGCCTTCGCTTAAATCTAGTTTGACGTTATTTTGAGCGAGAACAAAATTCTCACCGAAAATCATATCATTCACTGTCATGGTATAATTCCCGAATGGAACGTAGATCTTGTATTCACCATTCTTGTCGGTCAGTGAACTATAGGAATTTCCTAAACTATCTACAGCTGTAATTCTGATATTATCAAGTAAAATCGGATTGCCGTCATCGGTAATTCTATTTACCGAAATTGCTCCAGAAATCTCAACAGCTCTACTGAATGGAATGTTCACGATTCCTGATTGAATTACAGTGAGGCTATCGCTTGTTCTAGGGAAAAATCCATAAACAGGATCGAGCGGAAATACGAGCAATTTATAATTGCCCATTTTTATATTTAGAATTGTTGCTTGACCACCTTTATCTGTTATCACTTCTTGATCTCCCGTTTTAATCACTACATTTTCAAGGGCAACTTCATTTCTGTCTCTTATTTTATTTCCATTATTATCAATAAAGGCAACGTATGTGATAGTGAAGAAACGCGTTTTCACTAATTTCTTTGGAAGTTTAATTCCAAATTCTTTTTTAATTCCAGCACCTATTTGTATGTTTTGGGCTAAATTTTTGTTCCTGTTTGTACCGACAACAACGCTATCAGAATAACTACTGAAAATGGAGAGGTCATATCCAAGTGTTAGTCGTACTCTCCATCCTGAAAAGGAGAAGAAATAGAAGTCTGTATAAATCCCTGTATTCTGTGAATTGAATGAATTGTTGTTCGAGTAGGTAATATTGCTTTGAATCAGATAGCAGGGATTTTTGAATTGATATTGATATTGGAAAGACAGATAAAGTGCTTGAGGATATTTGCCACGCGAAATATTGTTATAGATATATGGACCAACAGTTGGGCCATAATTATACCTAGAAATCAATGTGAATATTTTCCATTGAATGGAGTTGAATAAACTTAAGCTAAAAAAATTCCCAGCATCAGGATGCATTGGGAGATGATTATATCCCATTCTCACGGATGAAAAAAGGCGCATAGGGTTTTGCATGGAATAATAACTGTAATCCAATCCAACACCTCTGAAATGAACTCTTTCTGTGCTTAAGTCTGCGTAATTATAAAATATACCAGGAGACAGTTTTCCAGCCTTCATGTTGATTGGCATAAAAAGCTGATTGTTAAAAATGGTGTACGTTGTTGCTAAGGATGGAATGTAATAGGTATTGAAATTGTTTTGAAGGACAAACATCAACTTGTTGGGTAATTGGTACTGTGTTCTGTTTACGATTTGTAATCGTTTACTTCCCAAATTGCTGAAGGATGAATTGTTGAAAGAAATGCGAACGGATTCAAGTATTTTCTTTTTCAAAAGCACACTGGAATAACCGACTGTTGCGAGGTATCCAATGTATGTGGTGTTGCTAATGGTTAGGCTTGTGAATGTTGCAGAAGCGTTGAAATTATGATTCTTTAAATGGTAATTGGCTCTTGAACTGATAAAATTCATAGCTGATGGAATGGAAATCAGTTGCACCCTTCCTATCATGTTTGTTAGGCTTAAGTCCTTGTTCACCTTCAGCATGTAAATCAATCCTCCAGCATATCTTGAAGCTGCTCCAAAGAAACCAGGACCTCGTGTAAGGAATGCACCAACAGTATTTTTATTGTCAATATGATATAATCCTGAAACGCCTTTTCCGCTCAGAGGAATTCCAGCACCCATAACGCCATTAATATTTCCCGCACTGATCATCATTTTCTTGTCGGCATAACTAACCGTGAAATAGTTGTTTCTTAGCGTGAAGCTGCCTGGTCGGAAACTTGTAAAATTTTGTTGAACAAAATAACTGACTGATCGATCTTTTTCTCCTTGATATATTCCACGTAATGTAAGATTGGCACCTGGGATATTTCCCATGATATTGTACGTGTTCAACTCAGCAATCATAGGCACTGCAGCCGTTCCCCAATTATTAACTTTTAAAATATTGGCTGGCTTTCGAAATTTGAGATTGTTATTGGTAGAGAAAAAGTTACTTCCTGCAGCTTTTGATTCAGAAGTATGGACGTTCATGGAAAATGAAAGTTCATCTTGTGGTGAGCGTGGACGATAATTGTCTATGTCAATTCTTGCTGTATTTCTTCTAATGGTTTTGTAGCACACATGAAAACGCATAGATGTGTCGGCTCCCGGTTGGAGGGAAATCTGACGAAAGAGTTCGTTTGTATTTTTCTTTGTTGAATCAACAATGCATAAATTGTTGCTCAATGAACTAAGCGAAATGAAAATCTGTTGTTCCGCATTTCCCTTATTATTGATTAGAAGATCAAAAAAATTGTAAGGGTCATTTTGACGGAAATAAAAAATATTATCGGGTTTTGTTCTTACATCCCAACCAATTTGTCTTGGCCCCATACAAAAAAATGTAGCCGAAGTGATGGCAACACCATTCTTGTTAATGATTTCAAGGATGATTGGATATTGCTTATTGGGCATTATTTTGTTAGGAGCAGGAAATAAGCGAATGGGAATATAGGTGGTATCACCTGCTGCTACATTATACTTCTTGAGTGAATCAGAAAAGTATTTCCAACCACCGGGCGTAATGAAATTAATATTGAATGCTTGATCTTGATCTGTACCGTTTGATACACAAAGTACATTGCTCACCATATCCCCAGGATTGATGGTAACAAGTACTCGCTTGAAGGAAACGGAAACTAATCCTGCCTGTCCGGGCAGTAGCACAGAGGAAAAAAATAATAATAGAAATACAACTGTGCGAAGGTTCATTTGCTATTAATTGTCTTCAACTAAACAGAAGCGTACACTCAACTGATATATTCCAGGAGAATAGTTCAGGTTGGGAGTGATTCGGTAATCAATTGTAAAAGTGTATTCGTTGTAATTGGTTAAATAAGAACCTGCACCATTTACATTGGTTATACAAGAACCGGCAGGGATCAGTGCGACGTCATCAATCAAAATGATTTCAGAACCATTTCCACCTGGAAAGGTTTGATAAACACCACTGGAAATTGGAGTGTTGCAGCCATTGTAAACTCTAACATCCAACAAATTAATGGGAGGTGCTGTTGTTCCTGTTCCATAATTAAACAGGGTTTCCCATTCATTAAATGGTGTTGGAGCTGCAGGATTATTATCAATGATCATTTTCAATGACCACTTACAATTTCCATTTATTGGATCCACTTTTAAACGCAGAATATTGGAACCACTATAAGTGATTCCGCCATAGTACTGTGACAATTCTTGAAATGAAAAATTTAGCGCACTTGGACCCGACAATTGCATCTCACTGATTGGAACAGCAGAACAATTAGCAGATGGAGGAGGGCCACATTGCGCAAAATAAACAGACGGAATCAGTAAAAAACACAGTACAAATGCGTGAAAAGTAGGGGGCATAGGATTCCAATTAATGAATAATCAGCGGATGAGAATTTCACCCGCTGATTATTTCAATGAAATGAATTATTGGTTTTCCAATAGAACGTATTTTACATTCATGGTGTAAACACCAGGCTGTGCATATGAACCAGGACCATCTACGGTAACAAGGTCAAGTGGTGCAGGAACCGCAGCATTATCACCAGCTGTTGGGAAAATTACTGGTAAACCTGGAACAATTCTGTAGTCAATTACATAATAATAAATACTTGTATTGGTTAATTGAGTCAGATAACTTCCACCTGGTGCGAAATCGGTAATAGCACTGTGACCCTGAATGTATTTTTCAGTTGCAGCAGGTGCTACGTAAGGTGTTGCTGAAGCATAAATGTTGTTTTGTCCAACTACGTATGGTGCTGGAGCAAAAGGTGCGCTATAATCAGGTTGGAAACCCGTAGCACCTACTGCATTGGCATTGACTTCGGACTGATGTAGCTCCAACAATTCCAATGGCAATTGTGTTGTTGCTAAAGGATCTGTTCCTGGACCATAAGTCATTTGGTTATCCCAAAATGTTCCATCATTGGATGTTCCTACGGCATACAAATCCCAGTTTACAGTTGAACTAACTGTCAGAATGGTTGCGCCATATCTGGTGATACCTCCGTAATAATCAGAGATGTCATCGAATACGAAATTTACCTGATCAGAGGTATTCATATTCAATTGCAAAATGGGTTGCAAATCCATCGTAATTGTCACGTTTTTTTCGTCCTGTAATTGGGCGAATGCATTGGCGCCCGTAAAACAGAGAACTGCGAGTGTTAATCTTCTTGCGATTTTCATAGTTTTTGTTGTTGTTTGGTTAGACATAAAAAAAATTGGTGCTGTTGTTTATTATTATTATTCAATTGAAAATTCGATTTCGGCGCCTTCAATAACTTCTTTGCTTCCATAATCAAGTACGGCTACAGCAGAGTATTTTCCCTTTACCAATCCTTTTGGAAGAGGACAATCGAAGGTTCTAATTGCACCTGGCAATATGGTGAATTTTTTTAATGGCAATTTGTATTCTTTACCATCTGTCAAGGAAGTAACCTCAATGTGTAATTTGCAAAATCCAATTCCATCTCCAGTATTTTTTACTTGTACATCAAATGCCTCTGAAGAATCGCCTTTGATTTTGACGAACTTGCTGATTTCTGATTTGTTCGTAATGACATTTGGAGGATTCTGATAGATATAAACTCCAAATGCAAAGGAAGGAACCAAACCCATTGCAATGCTTGTTCCATTTGGGTTCTCTGGAGCCGGTTGGCGTTCGGCAACTTGATCGAGCATTAAAATTGTCCAAGCAGCATGAGCAGAACTATCATTTAATGGCACATCTATTCGAACACTTATTTCTTTTGATTCACCTGCAGACAATTCGAAAAAAGAAGGCGAAACAACAATCCATTTTGATAAACAATATTTGTTCTTGACACCTTTTTCTTCAATCGGTTTTCCATTTTTATCCATCATGAAATCGGTGAAGCTCACCTTGAACTTGAACGATTTTGAAGTGCTGTTTGATATTCTAATATTTTTCGTTTCTGATTTCCCTGGAGGAATTGACAATTTAAGACTTGATGGAGAAACAGAAATACCTTCAGGTCCTGTTACCGTCGAATCTTTTTTCGCTGCTACCTGAGCAAAGGAAAAAAGGGAATTCAAAACAAAAACAAATACAATTACACTTTTCATTATCATGAGATGATTATCGTTATAATTAAAAGTAGGTAAAATATACTAGTGAAATACAACTTTTCAGTAGAATAAAGTTTGCTTTATTTCTTACCTAGAACGGAAAAATAGGAAGTTCGGCTTTTTTAATTCATTAATTATTTTAATAAAATTGGACGTTGTGTTTTTCGATCAGGGAGCGTTAATGGATTTGTTTTGCTAATGAATTCGTTTCCTTTTCTTTTGCATGAACTTTTTGTAATGTAAAATAAAAGGTAGCTCCTTCATTTATTTTAGACTCAGCCCATATTTTTCCTCCATGTTTGGTAATGATGCGATGTGCAATGGCAAGGCCAATGCCCGTGCCCTCAAATTCACTCGGACTATGTAAGCGTTGAAATACACCAAATAATTTTTCTTTGTATTGCATGTCAAATCCGGCACCATTATCCTTGATATAATAAACCACTTCATCATCCTTTATCTGGGAGCCTATTTCTATCAACGGCTTTTCCTTCTTTGCAGAATATTTAATGGCATTCGATAATAAGTTCGTCCATACTTGGCGGAGTAAAGAATAATCGCCTAATGCATGATCCAACGTGTTTATTTTAATTGAGGCAGTGTGTGTTCCTGAGTTGTTGATTTCAATTGAAACGGCTTCAATAAGTTTGTCAAAATTGATTTCATTCATCTCCACTTCTTTTCTTCCCAATCTTGAAAATGCCAATAAATCATCAATGAGCGCACCCATTCTTTCGGCGTTTGACTGAATGTTGTGCAGTAATCTTTTTCCTTCCTCATCCAATTGTTTGTCGTAATCTTCCTCTATTATTTTTACATATCCGTTAACGGCACGCAATGGAGCACGCAAGTCATGAGAAACTGAATAGGAAAATGATTCTAGCTCTTTATTGGATGCTTCAAGTTGAATAATGTTTTTTTTCAGATCGGCATTCAATTGTGCGATTTGGTGATTTGAAATATTTTGTTTGGTAATATCAATTTCCTTAATCGCAAATGATTTTCTTTCCCCCGTATAATCTGTGATGACATTTGCCGAAAAAATGACATCAATTATTTTTCCGTTTTTAGCAAGGCGTTTTGTTTCAAATTCCTCGATCTTGTTATTTTCAATTGTTATTTTTTCATTGATAATTTTATCGACGGTGTCTTTTGAGGAGGATCGAATGTTTTCAGGCAAGAGTTCCCATACTTGCATTTTTAATGCTTCAGCTTCCTTGTAGCCATAAATATTTTCTGCTCCAATATTCCATGAAATGATTTTCCCTTCCTCATCATGTATGTAGACGGCATTGTTGGACTGTTGTACTAACTCACCAAGAAAATCTTTTATTTTTTCGGTTTCTTTCGCAGCTGTAATATCTCGTGCGTTGAAAAACCACTTTCCGTATTTTATAATAATATTCCAGTCTAACCATTTACTAGATTGGTCCTTGCAAATAACGCGCGTTTCAAATGAAATATGTTCTTTATTCCGTTGGTTATTCATTGTGATGGCATCCACATACTTGTCATATAGGAAAAAAGTAAAATGTTTCCCTAGAATTTCATCAGTAGCATAACCTAAAATGGAATTGAATGCAACGTTGACTTTCTCGAATGTTAAGGTTGCAATGTCAATGATTCCTATTATGTCAGCAGAGTTATTGATTAGCAATTCGGATTTTTGAAGGGAAATGTTCTTCTCAATCAATTCTCTTTTTTGCAATTGCAGTTCTAATAGTATGGCAACCTTTGCACGTGTAATGGTAGGGTCGAGTGGTTTTACAAGATAATCTACAGCACCTTCATCATAACCTTGTAGCACGGATGAATATTCTTTTTTTTCAGCGGAGGCAAAAATGATTGGAATATTTTTTGTTCTATTGGTAGATTTCAGAATTTGTGCTACTTCAAATCCATCCATTTCTGGCATATGAACATCCAAGATAATCAAATCGATTTCCTTGTTTAAAATGGTTGTGAGTGCTTCTTTCCCACTGTTAGCGGTTATGATTTGCTTTCCTTCACCAGCAAGCATGTTCTCAAGTGCAAACAGATTAGCCGGTTTGTCATCAACGAGTAAAATGACTGATTTGTCAAACTTCTCCATTTTTTATTCTTGATTAATTTTTAGTAAACATTTTTGAATTTCTGCGAGCGATAAGATTTTTCTCACACTCCCAGTTGCAATCGCAGCTTCTGGCATGGGTGGGAATTCTGCATCTTCCGGATTTTGCGCAATCGTCATTCCACCGTTTTTTGCAATTCGTTTAATGCCATCTGAACCATCATTGTTTGCTCCTGTAAGTATTATTCCAACGAGTCTGTCTTGATACACATAGGAGGCAGATTCAAACAAAACATCAATTGATGGACGGCTATATTTTACTCTTGCATCAGAGGAAAGTGAAAATGTATGATCACTTTCAATGAGTAAATGATAATCTGGAGGGCCAATATAAATTGTACCTTCTTTTATCTTCTCCTTTTCATCCGCCTGTTTTAATTTCAATTTGCATTTTTCCTGTAAAATTTCTTCTAACAAATCTCGTTGAGAAGTGTTCCGATGTTGTATTACAATAATTGGAATACTGAAGTCAGCAGGCAATTTTTTGAAAATGAAGGATAGGGCAGTAAGCCCCCCCGCAGAAACACCTATGACAATAGCTCCGTATTTTTTCTTCTTGTTCAACTAGAAATCTTTTTTTTCATGAAGATTTTTTCTCTCTTGTCAATATCTTCAAAATGTTTTTTCTTGTCGGAAAATAAAAGTGATTCTTTATTGCCGAGTCCCAAAAATCCAAATGGACAAAGACTATCGTAAAACAAATCAAATACTTTGTTCTGCAAGGATTGTTTGAAATAGATCAGCACATTTCTGCAAATGATCAGTTGAAATTCATTGAAGGATTGATCAACAGCAAGGTTGTGTGGTGAGAACACAATATTCTGTTTTAAAGATTTGTCAAACATTACATGATTGTACTTTGCCTTATAATATTCCGAAAATGATTTTGTTCCGCCAGCCTTTTGATAGTTGAGTGTATATTCCTTCAAGCCGTCAATAGAGTACACTCCTTCTTTTGCAATTTGAAGTGATTTCTGATTAATGTCGGTTGCATAAATTATTGATCTGTTCAATAAACCTTCTTCCTCTAGCAATATGGCAAGCGAATAAACTTCCTGTCCTGTTGCACAACCTGCAATCCATATTTTTATGAAGGGGTAGGTAGCAAGCCGTTTTGTTACATTTTCACGAATACTTTTATAAAAGGCAGGATCGCGAAACATGGTGGTTACGGTAACGGACATTTCCAAAACGAATTCTGCAAATAACCTTTCGTCTTTCGCCAAAGTTCTGCCGAGGTAAGTTAAATCATCCATTTTTCTACTCGTCATGAAATGCTCCACCCTTCGTCTGAGTGATGCTTCCGAATAATCGGTGAAATCATAGCCGTAAATAAAATGAATGGAATCCAGTAAATCCTGAAACTCTTTTTTATCGAAATTCATAATTGTCTTTCATTGAGTTGGTTTTGGGAATATGTTCTCCCTTTGCTTTTCAATTGAATTGGAATATTATCTGATTCGTATTTTTTTATTCTATTGAAATAGATTTCATGCTTGACATTTTATCTTAATGCAAAGAAGTGTTACTGTGATCAATTTTTTTTATGAGTACAACCATACACGCATCAGCGACAATAACTGTTCTACGTTAACAGGTTTTGCGATGTAATCAGACATCCCAACCTCCAAGCATTTTTCACGATCACCTTTCATTGCTTTAGCTGTAAGTGCAATAATTGGGAGTTTGTGATATTTAGGAATGCTTCTGATTTCTTTCGTAGCTTCATAACCATCCATTTCCGGCATCATCACATCCATTAAAACGATACCAATTTCAGGGTGTTTTTTAAGCACATTAATTGCATCTCTACCGTTTTCAGCAGTAATGCATTTCATGCCTTCTTCTTCCAGCGCATTGGTGAGTGAATAAATATTTCTAACATCATCATCCACAACAAGAATTACTTTGTTTTTCAGAACTTCTTCTGATTTATGAAGGTCACGGATAATTTTTTGTTTTTCCTTTGGCATTTGTGATTCCACCCTATGAAGGAATAGAACAGTTTCATCCAATAAGCGTTCCTCTGAATTGGCTGTTTTAAGAATAACCGTATTCGCGAGTTTGTTTAGTCGTGTTGATTCCTCTTTGGAAAGTTCCTTGCCTGTATAAACTACAATTGGAATTTTATTTAGCGTATCGTTCTTTTTGATTTTTTCCATCAATTCCAATCCTGTCATATCAGGCAATCCCAAATCAATAATCATACAATCAAAATTTCCAGCGATCAACATTTCATAGGCTTGCTGTCCAGAAAATGCAGAAAAACTTTTTACATCGGCACCCGCAATGAGTTCGCGGATGGCGTTGTTATGCGTTTCATTATCCTCAACAATCAAGAGGTTTTTGAGTTTTTTGTCTAAGAAATTCTCGATTTTATCAAATGTATTACGCAAGTCCTCAACCGAAATAGGTTTGCGGTTAAAATCAAATGCGCCTAGTTCTATTACTTCTTTTCGCTTGTCGTAACCCGAAATAATTTGGACAGGAATGTGCCGAACATTTGGGTCAAGTTTCAAATGCTTCAATACTTCATCGCCATCCATGACGGGCAATTTCATGTCAAGGATAATGGCATCGGGCTTGTAATATCTTGCATAACTCAATCCCGTATTTCCCTGATGGGCAACGATTCCTTTGTAGCCCCGTTCTCTTACAAAATCAAGCAACAGGTTTGCAAATTCAACATCGTCCTCTACGATCAAAACGGAGCGATCGCTTTCTTCAATCGTATTGCGATCGTCATTGGAATCGCTTTCGATTTCAGCAATGTCTTCTGTATTTAAATCAAATGCAGGCGATAATTTTTCCTTTACTTCAACTTTCCCTTCCATTTTCACAATGGAGGATCCGTCAAATTCTAATGGAAGGAAAAATGTGAAGGTTGTGCCTTTTCCTTCTACACTTTGCAATTGAATTTCTCCTCCGAGCGCACTCGCAAGTTCACGGCTGATGGAAAGTCCCAATCCAGTTCCGCCATATTTTCTTTTTGTTGAACCATCCACTTGTTGGAACGCTTCAAAAATAATTCCGAATTTATCTTTTGGAATTCCAATTCCATTATCGCTTACGGAAAAGGAAAGAACATCTGCATGACGTTTGAGGTTACCATTTCTGAAATGCACATTGGTAGGAGCATTTTCAATTTTCAACATCACTTTTCCACCTTTGCTTGTGAATTTAAATGCGTTGGATAAAAGATTTCGTAACACTTGTTCCAATCGCTGTCCATCTGTCTTTAACGATTTGTTGACCAACTTTTCGTTTACATTACAAGTGAAATCTATCGATTTGTTTTTTGCAACTTCACTGAACATTGCGGTTAGGTTGTCGCAGATATCTTTTAGTGGCGTTGTTTCAATTTCCAATTCCATTTTTCCTGATTCCACTTTGGAAAGATCAAGGATCTCATTGATGAGATTCAGCAAATCGACACTTGACTTGTAAATGTTTTTTGAGAAGTCCACTTCTTTTTCCCCAAGACTTTTCGATTTGTTTTCCGAAAGTAATTTTGCGAGAATCAAAATACTATTGAGTGGCGTGCGTAATTCGTGCGACATATTCGCAAGGAATTCCGATTTGTATTTACTTGTGATTTCTACTTCACGCGCTTTATTTTCAATATCCACTTTCGCATTTTCCAATCGTTCTTTCTGCTCCTCTAATAAGTTTGCTTTTTCTTCCAACTCCTCATTGGTTTGCTGCAATTCTTCCTGTTGAACTTTCAATTCTGCTTCTGATTGTTCCAACATTCCTGTTTTCGTTTCCAGTTCCTCGTTGGTTTGTTTCAACTCTTCCTGCTGCACTTCCATCTCTTCTGCTTGGCGTTGTGTTTCTTCCAGCAAATCTTTCATGATCGATCGCGCTTGCGATGCATGAATGGCGATGGCAATATTCAGACCGACCAAGTCCAGCAATTGCATATCCAATTCTGAAAATTCATGAACAGCACCTAATTCCAACACGCCTTTTACTTCTCCTTCATTTACAAATGGAAATACCACAATGCATTTCGGAACTGAATTTCCCAAACCAGAATTGATGCGAACATAATCAGAAGGAATTTCATTAAATACAATTGCCTTTTTTTCAAATGCTGCTTGGCCTACAAATCCTTCTCCAAAATTAAATGTGCTGGTATTGTTTTTTCTATTGTCGTATGCATATGTTCCTGCCAATGTGAGCTTGCCATTTTCAGTTAAATAAATGGCTCCAATATTTGCTTTCAAATAACTGCACAAATGCAGAATGACATCAGTCGCAAGAATGCGCACATCTTTTTCGCCTCTCAATTTATCATTCATTTCAGATGCACCTGTCAAGAGCCAGGTTCTAATATGGTTTTCTTTGGCAAGTTTACTGAGATTGACTTTCATGTTTTCAAGAGCAAACGCCAGTTTGTCGTCGTCACTTCTTGGATCGATGATGGCGCTGTAGTTTCCATTTGCAATTTCATCAGCTATTTTTGAAAAACTTTCTGTAGCCTTTGCCATTTTGTTGAAAGACGTAGAAAGTTTTCCAATTTCATCGGTCGTTTGAATGTCAATAATTTCACCAACAAACCCATCAGCCATTTTGTCTACCGCACCATTAATTTTGGCGATGGATTTTATGATACCTCCCGAAACGGAGAGCATAATTAAAATGATCAATGAAAAAACTGATAATAAGGTGACCAAGGAAATTGTAATGCTGGTATTCGCAGTGGACAATTCATCATTCGCTTTTTGTGTAATCTCATCGGCTGAAAATACTTCCACTTCCTTAAATTGGTTGAATGCTGCAGTGGAACTGGCCCACCAATTATCAAATGTGAATTCGAAATTTACTAGTGAAGGATTGTGGTAAACCGAGTCAATAATGATGTTGGTGTGTTCGACAAAAACGCCTTGGAACTTTTGTTCAAAAAATTCTCTTAATTCAGGTGATGCAGTTTTTCGGATTGTTTTGATATTCTCTTCGTAATCTGCTTTGACAGCCACAAAATCAGCATACTTTGTTCCTTCAAATTTTCCCAATTTCAAAGCGTTTCCCAACGATCTTTTCATTTTGGAAATATCGTCACCAGCATCCCAAATGACATAGTGTATTTCAACAAGAGAATTGATTTGGGAATTATTCGAACTGCGAACGACAAGATTGAATTCGTCCATTAGTTTTTCATTGAATTTATTGTACATAGAATCAATTCCTGCAAACGCATTTAGGTTATTAACCTTCGCGCGTATCGCAATTAGGCCATCAAATGAAATATTTTTTTCATTATTGGTATGCAATCCCTTGAATGTTTGGTTGAATGAATTTATGGCAGCATCTGTAGCCTCTCGGCGAATAGCAAGAGTAGGGAAATCTCTTGTTCCAACGTTTGAAATATAGATTAATGAAACAGCCTGCTCATTATGAATTGCTCCAAGAACATCTGAAATTGATTTAATTTCCTTAACATCATTAATTGATTTCTGAGCCGATTGTTTTACAATATATTCATCGCGAAGGTTGATATAGAGGAAAGCCGACAGAGTTCCAATCACAATTAGGGTAGTGAAAGTTAATTTACTTTTGATTGAAAGATTTTTAAAAAAATTCATGCGGTAATTTGTAAAAAGGGTTTATTTATTCTTTGTGGCTTTTATATATCCAATGCGTTGTTATCGCAACGCACTATTCATTTTTTATTCGAGCATCAAATTTTAATTCCAATTAACAAGATGTCATCTGTTTGCACCAATGCGCCTTGCCATTCTTGTAATTTCAATAGAAGTTGTTTTTTCTGTTCAACAACGGTCATTTGATGAATGGAGTTCAAAATGGAAATAAGTGAACTTTTTTTCATTTTTCTATTTTCATTCTCGCCGAATTGGTCACTGTAACCATCCGACGACAAATAAATACTGTCGCCTTTTGAAATGGCCAATTCATGCAGTGTAAATGATTTATCAGGTTCAGCGTAAGCACCAGCAATGCCGTATTTGTCACCTTTAATAATTCTCATTTCACCCTTTGACTGGAAGTATAAAGTTTGATTGGCACTGGCAAATTCCAATTTGTTTTTGGCAAAATCGAAGCAACACAGACTAATATCCATTCCATCGTGGGATTGATAATCAGTTCCTTCTTGCTTCAATGATTTACGAATTCCATTGTGCAGATGCTTCAGTATTTCATTCGGTTGTGTGATGTTTTTCAGATTAACGATACCATTGAGCATATTATAACCCAACATTGACATCAGTGCTCCAGGGACCCCATGGCCAGTACAATCGGCAACTGCAATAAAGACGAGACCATCTTTTTCCAACACCCAATAAAAGTCACCACTAATGATGTCTTTGGGTTTATTGATGATGAATGAATTTGGGAAACAGTTATCAAAAATTTCAATCGTAGGAAGAATGGCTTCTTGTATTCTTTTTGCGTAAGTAATGCTGTCCGTAATATCATTGTGATTCTCTTCAATCTTTGCATATGCTTCTTGCAATTTTAGATGAAGAATCTCAATTGTTTTTTTTTCGTGTTCAATTTCTTTTTTTGCAATCAGTTGTTGAATGGAAGAAGGCAATCTTTTTAAACTAGTTTTCAGGATATAATCATCAGCTCCAGCTTTAATACATTCAACGGCGAATTCTTCCGTCATTGTTCCTGTAACCAAAATAAATGGAATGTCAGAATTGCTATTATTTGCAATTTCCAAAGCTTCAAAAGAATCAATAGATGGAAGTGAGTGATCGGATAAAATCACATCCGGTTGTGACAGTATTAATTCATTTGCAAAACCTTCTTTTGAATCAACTACGCGCAAAGTAAAATTCATGCCCGCCTTTCGCAGCTCTCGCTGAACAAATTCAGCATCTGCAGGATTGTCTTCAAGCAGAAGGATATCAAGATTTTTGTTCGCTAGGGTCATGTCAAATCCTGTTTACCGAATTATTTTTTAGTCAATAAAATTCCACTCAAAAGAATTGAGAAGAAAAAAAATAGAAATTACCAATGATTATACAAACAAATTTATCTAATTCCCCAATAGAAAATGAGGCGTTGGAGTGTTGTCAAATTGGTGTTACGGCAGGAAAAAAAATAATTTATTTCGAAAAATCAGGAAATGATTAAGAAACAGTTGAATACAAATATTAACTTAAAAGTAGATTCCAAAAAGTGGAAATAAGATAAAGTAATGTCCATAAAATGGAAAAAATAAATTAAAAATAATTTGGTTCTGTGAATTGATTAGGTCGAAAATGCAATTAACTGTGGGTCTGGCGATCCAAAATGGCAGTGAAGTTAAAATTGAAATAGTTGGAATTATTTTCAATTCAATTTAATACAACATGAATTTGATAAGTAGTGGAGATAGTATTATTTAATTTCTTTTTTTTGGAGTGGATGAATTTGATTTTTTAATTCAAAAAAATAGTTTTGAAAAATAAATTTATCAAATTTGACTGACAGAAATTTGGTCACCTTTTCACAAATCGAAAGTTGTATTGTAACACAATGATGGGATTCTAAGAATGCCCAATATTTATTGACAAATAATAATCTTGAAATTGATGAACCACCTGCGTATAAAGTTAGTTTGTCGATTACTTATTATTTTTCATTCGGTGATGCACAGTTCTTTCGAACTAAGTTGGCTCACTTAAAAAACAGGAATGTGCCTTTTACGAAAAAGTAAATTATTGAAATTTAATTTAGCTGGAGTTCAAAGTCTGTGAAGACTGATTAGAGGTGATATGATATTTGAATTTCCAGTAAAAAAATAATCTGTTTAGATTTTTGCAAATAAAAAAGGGTTTCAAGCATTACCGCTTGAAACCCTCATCAACACTGTCGGGGTGGCCAGACTCGAACTGACGACCCTCTGCTCCCAAAGCCTAAATTGGGCTATTTCTTTACTACCTTTTTTTTCGTTGGATCCTGCGTAAACACTAGGTTTGACGAGGTTTTCAGGCCTTTTTGTCGTTGGATGGTTTTTCCTCTTTGACCCCCGTTTGTGTGCAAATAGTGTGCAAATATTGTACCTTGCATGCAGCTTAAAAAAGGCACATGGCGACACAGGTTTCACTCTATCTCGATACCCGCCGCTCTGTACGTCGTCAAACTAATTTGGACTTTTGCTTAGAGAGTGTTTTGTGTTAATTCAAAACTAGTTCAATTTTCGGATTCTTCTTCATTTTAAATTTCTCATAGGCAGTTCTTCGGTTTTTAAAAGC
>CAIQQJ010000088.1 GCA_903873905.1 uncultured Flavobacteriales bacterium | reverse complement strand
GTTCAACTAATACGACAGAGGTCTGATTCAGGGCATAGGTCTTGAAACCTGGATAGCAGAAAGTTCACCTCTGTCGTTTGGTTAATCTGCAACAACAAATCTCAAATAAATTATTGGACCCAAACCTAAGGGATAGAAGGGAGCTCCGCCGACCGGATAGCGGGTGATGACTCCCTAAATAAATGAAGTTTCCCTGCTCCAAATTTTTAACTTTGACCTTTCAGAAATCTACTCACTCCGAACTCAACACTCCAAACTCATAACTCAATCCTTATGTACGGCGAAATGCAAAATTTTCTTCAAGCAGAATTAAAATCAATTGAAGAAGCTGGTCTGTTTAAACGTGAACGTGTCATTACAACTGCGCAAGGGCCGGTTGTGAAAGTGAACGGGAAAGATGTTCTCATTTTTTGTGCGAATAATTATTTGGGGCTTTCCTCGCATCCAAAAGTTGTTGCCGCGGCAAGCAAAACAATGGAATCGCATGGTTATGGCATGTCGTCGGTAAGATTTATTTGTGGAACGCAGGACATTCACAAAACGCTTGAGGAAAAAATTGCGAAGTTTCACCAAACAGAAGACACAATTTTATATGCCGCGTGTTTCGATGCGAACGGCGGTGTGTTCGAACCTTTGTTCGGAGAGAACGACGCAATCATTTCGGATGAATTGAATCACGCTTCGATCATTGATGGTGTGCGTTTGTCGAAAGCGCAACGTTTTCGCTATAAGAATTGCGACATGAATGATTTGGAAGAGCAATTGAAAGCTGCTGCAAATTGTCGTTTTAAAATCATTGTGACTGATGGTGTTTTTTCAATGGATGGATTTGTTGCGCCAATTAATAAAATCTGTGATCTCGCTGACAAATACAATGCCTTGGTGATGGTGGATGAAAGTCATGCTACAGGTTTCATTGGTAAAACAGGTCGTGGTGCAATAGAAGCTGGAAATTCCATAGGACGTGTTGACATAATCACAGGAACTTTAGGAAAAGCTTTGGGTGGTGCGATGGGCGGATTCACAACAGGAAAAAAAGAAATTATTGAAATGTTGCGTCAACGCTCACGTCCGTATTTATTTTCAAATTCATTGGCGCCTGCAATTGTTGGTGCATCGATTGCGGTGTTTGACATGTTGAGTGAAACAACTGCATTGCGTGATAAATTGGAATGGAACGTAAATTATTTCAAAGACGGAATGAAAAAAGCCGGATTGGAATTCAAACAAGGTGATTCCGCAATTGTGCCAGTGATGTTGTATGATGCGAAATTGGCACAGACATTTGCAGCGAAACTTTTGGATGAAGGTATTTATGTCATTGGCTTTTTCTATCCGGTTGTCGCGAAAGGACAAGCACGTATTCGCGTTCAATTGAGTGCTGCGCATGAACAAGCACATTTGGACAAAGCGATTGCTGCATTTGCGAAAGTTGGAAAAGAATTGGGTGTTGTGAAATAATACCCTTCCATTCACAATTCCAACTATCATTCTAACGATTCCGCAAGCGAAGATTTCCTACTTTTGACTTATGCGAAACGTGTTGCGGGTTTCCTTTTTTTTCATCTTGTTACTGTCTACGAATATTCTTTTCGCACAGGATAAGGACAGACTGCGTAGTAGCCTTAAGCTTCTTGAAACAACCACCAACGATACACTTAAGGTAAAATATCTTGATGACATCGGATGGGACACGAGTTATGATAATCTTACAGTTGGTTTGAAATATTGCCTGCAAGCACTAGAGCTGGCAGAACAAATCAAATATGAAAAAGGGATTTCACACTCTTGCAATTCCATTGGCACCATTTATCAGGATATGGGTGATGCAAACAAAGCATTAGCTTTTCTTTTGCGTGCCCTTCGAGTAGCGGAGAAAAACAATAATTCTACAGCCATTGCAACATCTTGCATGAACATTGCAAGCGTTTATACAAGCCAGGATGATTATACTAATTCATTAAAATTTCTACTTCGTGCAAAAAAAATAAGTGAGGAATTAAAAGACTCCCATAGTCTCGCGGCTATCTATTCAAATTTGGGAAACATTTATTTTGCATTTCCTGATAGTACGGCCAAAGCCATTGAATATTATAAGAAATCGATAATTCAATCGAATGCCATTCACAGAACGGATGGTGTAGCCAATGCGCTTGCCGGGCTTGCAAAATGTGATCAAAAACTTGGTGACACCATCAATTCTGATTTTGAAATGAACCGTGCAATCTACCTGATGGATTCCATGCAGGTCGATTATGAAGTTTCTCAATTTAAAGTCAATTATGCAATACTACTCACCGAACGCGGCCATTATACAAAAGCGGAAAAATTACTCCATGAAGCACTTTTGATTTACAGGAAAATTGGAATGATTGAACAGGAAAAAGATCTGTGGTCTGAACTCGCGGATTTTTATGAGAAAAGTGGACAGTTGCAAAAATCAGTTACGGCATGGAAACGTTTTTCCAAACTCAAGGATAGTTTATTAAATGAAAATGTATTGCGTCATCAGCGTGATCTTGAAACGGTTTATGAAACGCAGAAAAAAGAAAATGAGATCAAATTATTGACGCAGAAAGCAACCTTGAGCAAAACCATCACTATTGCTTTGATTGGTGGTTGTCTTTTATTACTACTCATTCTTTTTGTTCTTTTCAAAAGAAGTCAGTTGCGGAAAGAAACAAACATTCAGTTGGAAAAACAAAATGCAATCATCGAAGAAAAAAACAAGGATATTACAGATAGCATCAATTACGCAAGAAGAATTCAGGATGCAGTTTTACCTCCTCCAGGATTAATGAAAATGCGATTCAGCGATGCTTTTGTTTTTTATCGTCCTCGCGATATTGTGAGTGGCGATTTTTGGTGGACCACAGAAAAAAACGGAAAATTCATTGTGGCTTGCGCAGATTGTACGGGACATGGTGTACCTGGCGGCTTCATGAGTGTCATGAGTGCTGCATTCCTTTCTGAAATTGTCAATGAAAAAGGAATTACAGAGCCGGAAATGATTTTAGCGCATTTGAGAAGAAAAGTAATTTCCGCCTTGAATAAATCACCAGAACAGTCGGTCAACGATGGACAGGATGAATCAAAATCAGAAAGTGTAAGAGACGGAATGGATATTGTTGTTTGTTCCTTTTCAGATGAAAATAAATTTGATTTTGCTTGTGCGAATAATCCGCTTTGGGTGATTAGAAAAAAGTCATTAACCATTTTTCCACCCGATAAGTTTCCGGTAGGAGTTTACCATGGTGAAATAAAACCATTTACAAAACAGTCCACACAAATTTTGAAAGGCGATATGATTTATTTGTTTTCAGATGGATTGGCGGATCAATTCGGAGGACAACTTGGAAGAAAATTCAAGTACAAACAATTTCAGGAATTGCTCATTTCTATTTCTGAAAAATCGGGTAAGGAGCAACAGCAGATTCTTCAAGCAACACTTGACAATTGGAAAGGAAATCTTGAGCAAGTGGATGACATTTTGATAATTGGAAT
>CAIQQJ010000087.1 GCA_903873905.1 uncultured Flavobacteriales bacterium | reverse complement strand
TCGACCGATTACAAGGTTTTCTCCAACAAAATGTTGGAACAGGTTTGTAATGAAATAACTTCCAAGCATCCATTTACATTGGCAGGAATGGAAGAATTTGAAGGTGGAAAAAAAGTAATGGCTTGGTTAAAGTACAATTCAACTGGATTAGTAATCAACGGACAAGCCATGCAGGAATATTTGCTGATTGGAAATTACAACACCGGTTCAGGAAAGTTTTTCATTGGAACAACAGGTTACATGATTCGTTGCACTAATCAGTTCACCAAAAAAATCCGAACATTTGCATGGGCACATAGGGGCGATATCGATGAAGTAATGGAGAGTATTCCTGAAATCATTCAAACTTATGAGAACGGAAGAAAAGATTTGTATTCCGAAATGGAAAAAATGGCTGAAGTCAAAATTGACAATCACCTTGTAGAAGAATTGATAAATCATCTCTATCCCAAAGTCAAGGACGAGGTTGGAAGAATGGAAGATTTACGTGGCCCAAAATATTTTCTAGAACAAGCAATTGCGCGTGAGACGGATGAACTTGGCGATACCTTATGGGGAGTTTTTAATGGTGTGACTTGGTTTACTTCTCATGATGTTAGGAAGCAAAACAATAATTTCGGGAATGTGGCTGGAACTGCTGAAAGAATAAATCGGATTGCTTGGGAATTTTTGCAGGAGAGAATAACGTGGGGATAAAAATGTTTTACAAAAAAGAAATCCGCTCAAAAGGCGGATATTTTTATTGGATATTTTTTTCAAAACGGATCATCATCAAACATATTTCCATTTTCACTTCTACCAGATTCACCGGGTGCAGCTCCTGCAGTTCCACAACATATACCACTACCCTCTTCAGCTGATCTGAATCCTGGCAATTGCTCTCCAATTTTAAATCGTTTGATTTCCACTATTCCATCAATTGGTAAACGCATTTCAGTATCGGGAGATATAATTCCAACAACATCCCTTCTATTGAAATTTGGAAACCACAGAACCAATTCCTTTTCTTTTGTTTTCTCATTGACCAAAATATAACCAGGAATACCTTTGGAATTCATTTTTGCAAGTAATAAGAGTCGTAGAATATCCGATTTGTGCAAACTTTCTGGAGTAATTCCTTTATCGACAGAACTCGGAAAAATAAAACGGAATAATTGTAACAGATTTTTTCTGGTACGACTTTTCATTCCTGTGCCGACATATATTAAAGGAACAAGAATAGGACCTTTTGCTTCAAGACAAAATGATTTCTCCCTATTACGAGGAGGAAACACAAATCTCATTTCTTGCTGTCCGTTGTTTGGCATTATTGAATCATCAAGGACTGTTCCTTGGGGAATGTACATGCATTCAAAATTGTCATAAATATGTGCGCTCTTCATTTTTTCCATTTTTTAAATTGTGAATCAACAACATTTTCCATCATACCAGCAGAACACTTACGATTATTCAGTCGTTCACTCGATTGTTCACGCAATTCAAAAACAAATTGAATTAGCTCTTCCACATTTTTAAAATTTTTCGAGAGTGCATAAAAAAGCGCGTACTCAGGTAAAACCTCCTTTTGTTCTGGATGTTCCGCCAATTTGTAACGAAGTATTTTATAAAGCATTTGTCGACCTGGCATTTCAGATTCGATTGTAACTGCGTCAGAAGAAGTTGGGAACTCCACAGGAAAAGATGTCAATGTTTCCGCATCTGTATGAATGGAAAAAATAACTGGCTTTTTCTTCTCCAAACGATCAGCAAGAATAACTTTCATATTGTCATATACTTTTTCAATAGCAATCCACTCATGCACATTGTCAAGCAGAAGGAAATCAATTGAAAGCATATCAACCAAAACCTTTTGCATCGACGCAGATTTTAAATCCGAAGCAGAAAACAATTCGCAAATCGATTCGGCTGAAAATACCTTCACCTCATTTTTCCCGAATTTATTGATGAGATAATTTTGAGTGGCGAAAAGTAAATGGGAACTTCCGCATCCTTTATTGGCTACAATAAATACTTGTTGGTTGAACTTGAACCGCGCAAGAGCCATCCTACGCAAGGCTTCCATCACTTCCATATTAGCCGGGAAGAAATTCTGAAAAGTTTGAGTTGAAACAGGGGTTTGATTGGGGGATAAAATTGTGTTCGCCATGGTTTGTAATACGTCGGGGGACTAACGACATTACAAAGAAAAGGTTGGAGAACGTAAAGGATTTACGTTGTGAAAAAAATGCAATTTATATTGGAGAAAACGAGGAAGTATACTTTTATTAAGGATAAGCAGACAGAAAATTCAAATCCCCAAATGTGTTTTCCCAATAGCCAACATTTGTTTCGTCGGAACTTCCGCAATCGCCGCAAACTTCTTCCACTTCCTCACTACAGCATTCATCTCCTCAATTATCGTCTTCGCTTTTTTTATATTCATTTCTTTCGCAAGAAGAAGAACGTCCTCACGAACAATATCATCGTTCTTTCCATTCACGGATAACTGATGCGCCTTCATCCATTTGTTTTTTGGATCATAGGCATACGTTACATCGTATGCAGGAGAGAGTTTCCAATTTCCGTTTTTGTCCATTAGAAAAGAAATGTTTTTTGTGTGATCATCTTGATTTCGTGCGATGATGTTGAAAACCATTCTTCGGAATAATTGTTCAATTGCAGGATAACCAAGATTGAGTTTCAAGATCACACGAAACGCATCTTCATACGACCAAGAATAAGCATCGTTGTAATCATAATGTGCAAGTGAGCAAAGTGTTTGCATGTGCAGTTTTTCACCATTCACACGATCAAAACGTTTTGTCATGAAATGTGCTCGGTTGTGTTCTTTCAAAACGCTGCATTCCGACATTTCAATTCCACAGGCCTTTGCCATGAGGTGATAAGCATATTCGATTCTTCCATATCCTTTCGGATCACCAAGCGTTTCATTCGTAACACCGTCGAATTTAATGATCCAATGTTCAAATCCTTCAGGCGCATCACTCTGACCTGTTCTCACTTCTCCAGTTTTTTTATTGTAAGCAATGATTCCTTTCGCTCTTGCCCCACCGGCGGAAGTCCCGACACTGATAATTTCACTCAATGCCTTATTCGCCTTTTTTGAAAGATTTGCACGCAGTTTCTTTTTCGTATCGAGAATCTCTCTTGTAAGTGTTATCAGTTCATTGATTTCAATAAGATCATTCGTATCCGTTTTTTCTCCAATGGCAGGCTCGAATTCCAATGCACCCATTCCTCGCGTGCCTGTGTAACAGAGTCGCTCAACTGGATTGAAACTCGCTATGTCTTTTTTATTTCGAAGCAACCACGCATCAATTATGCGATTACCGAATTTGTCGGGGAGAGAATCTGAAAGCAATCCAGGAAGTCCGCGAAAAGTTTCTTTGTTAAGTGAAGGAAAAGAAAAGATTCTTTCACCTGTTCGAATTTGCGCAAGCGGCATCGTTAAGGGTGCAACATCCAAATTATTTTCCGCAAAAGAAGGATCGAATTCAAAAATCGCAAGCTTTCTTTTTTCATCCCACTTGACAGCACCAACAAAACAATTCCAGATTTTTACTTTTGCGATTTTATCCATGAGCTTATTTTTTCCTGATTGTTTTTTTGGTGGGAGATGCTCTTTCCTTCTGCTTCTGTTGTCGCTTTAATTCTTGTAATGGACTAACCTCATTCTCTCTTTCGAAAGCATCGAGAACCGCAAGTTGATCCAGCGCACGCAAAACCTGTACGAGTGTAAGCAGTGTGGAGGCACTACCCTTTTCCATACGCCCAATTGTTGCCCGATCCACGCCCGCTTTTTCGGCAAGCATATCTTGTGTAATATTTCGTCGTAAACGCATTTGTTTGATCGCCTGTCCTAATGAACGGACAATTGTGGTATCAGTACTATTGGAGTTTATCATGTTGCTTTTATGCTACTTTAATAAACAAATATAGTTATAATGTCGCTTTTATACAACATCAATAAATTCACATTTTTAATTTTCTATAATTCTTGAACTATTTGGAGGTAAAGAAATAATAATTGCAGCAATTGTTCTGGCATCAAAAGAATTTCCACAATGCGCACATAGCGTAAAAATAACTTCCGAATCAATGACCTGAATTTCCTTTTGATTTGTGGCAATTACCAATTCAGCATATTCAACATTTCGACTGATGGTAACATGTGCATTTCCATAGTCGATAACCTTACCACATCTGTCACAGCTTGAAAATTCTTTGCCCATATTTTTTTGATTAATGAAATTACCGTGATATTAGTACAGAAATCATTTTCTGAGAAAAGGCATACGCCAATTCTCTCAATTTCTCATGCTCCCCAACTTTCACAATACACTTCCCAGTATTATGAGCAATCAAAGTGCATTGCTCCGCTTGCTCAGGCGAATGACCACAAACTTCCATCAAAGAAAAATAAATATGTTCAAACGTATTTTCATCATCATTCAACAAAATTAGTTTGTGATTAATAATAGTTTCTGCCAACGTGGTGGCAATCGCTTGTTTTGGAGAGTTCATAGTTGAAAGTCTTAGTGAATCAGAAAGACAAAGAAACAATTGGAGAACGCAAAGGATTTACGTCCTACGAATCACTGCAGTTTTTTATAGAAATTAATTCTTTTGTTATTATATAGCCATTCACATATATTTTTTTAGACAATATGTTATCCCTATATAGGTTTTTGTGTATCTTTAGATAATATATTATCCCCTTTATGTCACAATTTGGTATCACCAAAAACCCTTCGGATGTACTGGAATCCATTGCCCAAAAGCATAAGATACTCCGCAAGCAACAAGGTTTAAGCCAACAAGAATTGGCAAAACGATCGGGCGTTTCTTACGGCAGTATTAAACGCTTTGAAACAAGTGGCCAAATCTCATTCGAGTCATTATTGAAACTGGCACTCATCCTAAATCGCCTGGATGATTTTGATTTGACATTTGCGTCACAAGATGATTTGAAGAAAGTGGAAAAATTATTCAGCGATAAAACAAGAGCGTGATGGAGTCTGTAAAAAAAATAATTGTTTCCATTCAATTGGCGGGAAAAGAATTGGAAGTTGGGGAACTGATCAGCGAAGAGAAAAAAAACTATTTCAAATACTACGCTAGTTTCATTAAAACTGGCCTTGAGATTTCGCCATTCAAACTAAAACTCTCCGACAAAATATTTGTTGCAGATCCAATTCCTTTTGAAGGACTGTTTGGTGTATTCGCCGATTCACTTCCAGATGGTTGGGGACGATTGTTGCTGGACAGAACTTTGGTTGCAAAGGGAATTATGATTCAGGATGTAACACCATTGCAACGATTATCCTATGTGGGTTCAACTGGCATGGGCGCTTTGGTATACCGACCAGCAATGGAAAATACAATTCATGATAAATTGAAAATTGAATTGGATGCCATTGCCAAAGAAATGAAATTCGTGTTGGAAGGATCAAGCTCATCTGTGATAGAGGAATTATATCAACTCGGTGGATCATCCGGTGGTGCACGTCCAAAAATACTTGTTGCGTATAATTCGAAAACAGATCATCTTATTCATGGACTTGATACTTTGCCTAATGGATACGAACATTGGCTGATTAAATTTCCCTCGTCAAATGATAGAAAGGATTGTGCCAACATTGAATTTGCCTATTCAAAAATGGCTTTGGATGCAGGAATTGAAATGAGTGAGTGCAAATTATTTTCAGGGAAATCTAGCAAGTTGTATTTTGGCACAAAGCGTTTCGACAGATCAGGTGAAAATAAAATTCACATGCAAACAGCCGCTGGTTTGCTGCATGATGATTTCCGATTAAGCAGTTTGGATTATGGTCACATCATGGACTGCGCATTCAAACTGGAAAATCATGTTGGTGCACATGAAAAGATTTTACGTTTAGCAGCCTTCAATGTTTTTGCACAGAACAGAGATGATCATAGCAAAAACATTTCCTTTCTAAAGAATGAAACAGGCCAATGGAAAATGGCTCCTGCATATGATCTGACTTTTTCAAATTCATCACACGGTTATCACAGCACAATGGTTTCAGGAGAAAGTCGAGACCCAAGTAAAATGCATTTGATGAAACTTGCCAATTATTTTAAAATAAAAAAAGCAAATGAAATCATCCAACGTGTTGAAGAGTCCGTTTCAAATTGGAAGAGCTTTGCGAAAAAGGCGGGCGTTGAGAAGGAATCGATTGGATTGATTGGGAAGAAAATTGAGGAGATTTTGAAATAATAAAATGTGAAATAAAATACTATCGTAGCTAACCAATAGCGATGACCTTCTCGTTATCGATTTTTTTCTCAAACAAAATAATTGTTAAATGTTTTTTTCAAAATTTGTTTTTGTAAAACATTTTATTCTACATTTGATCCATCATCAAGAATCCGAAAGGATACCAACCGAGTGGAACGCCACGGTGGTAAAGCGATGAGGGAGTCAATCCAAAAGTAGTTCAGTACGACTCCATCATTTTTTTGCTTGACGATAAGGATCAAAAGTCCTTGTAGTTCTTTTATTATTAATCTGCATTCAGAACTCTTTTAAGAGTACCAACCGAGTAGAACACTACGGTGGTAAAATAATGCGGGCGCTTCGCCAAAAAAAGTTCAGCATCCGTGTTATTTCTTGAATGCAACAAAACAAATTGTTGCGATGAAGTTTTTTAAGAAAATCGATTATGGCTGATGAGTAAATACTCATCCTAATCAACCTGCACATTCGTGTGGCCAAAATTTCAAATTACTAAAAAAAAGAAAAACATGAGTACCAAATCCTATTTGTTCACGAGCGAATCCGTTTCAGAAGGTCATCCCGATAAAGTAGCGGATCAAATTTCAGATGCTGTTCTTGATGCATACTTACGTCAAGATCCAAATGCAAAAGTGGCTTGCGAATGTCTCATCACAACTGGCAAACTTGTCATTGCTGGAGAAATTACTTCCAATGCAAAAGTTGATGTCATAGAAATTGCAAAAGAAGTCATTCGTGAAATCGGATACACGCATCCTGATTATGGCTTTGATTACACTACGGCTGTTTACATCAATCTTCTTCATCAACAAAGTCCAGAGATCAACAAGAGCGTTATCGATGGCGGTGCTGGTGACCAAGGTTTGATGTTTGGCTATGCAAGCAATGAAACAAAGGAGTTAATGCCACTTCCCATTTTACTCGCGCATAAAATAATGGTAAAGCAAAGCGAGCTTCGTAAAAATGGAAAACTTAATTGGTTGTTACCCGATGCGAAATCACAAGTAACTGTTCGTTATGAAAATGACATTCCTGTTGCTGTTGAGAAAGTAGTTGTATCTACGCAACACAAAGCGCACGTTACACAAGAAACAATCAGAAAGGAAGTGATTGAACAAATTATCCTTCCAATAATTTCAGAATATTTTCCTAAAAACAATCCAGAATTTCTCATCAATCCTTCAGGAAGTTTTACAATCGGCGGACCACATGGTGACACAGGTCTCACAGGAAGAAAAATCATCGTCGACACATATGGTGGAAGTTGTCCGCATGGTGGTGGAGCATTTTCTGGAAAAGATCCAAGCAAGGTGGATCGCTCTGCAGCATATGAAGCACGTTATGTTGCAAAACACATTGTTGCTTCTGGACTTGCAGATCGATGCATCGTTCAACTTTCATATGCAATTGGTGTAGCTGAACCAACATCTGTTTATGTGAACACACTTGGAACAGGAAAAAAAGAAGATGAATGGATTGTAAAAAAAGTTCGTGAACTATTCAATCTAACTCCGAATGGAATTACGGAAACATTGCAATTGCGTCAACCAATTTATCAGCACTCCGCTTCGTATGGACATTTCGGAAGAAATGAATTCCCTTGGGAGAAATTGGATGAACAAATCATCAAGTCACTAAAATCAGAATAATTAATCCAAATAAAACAAACAATCATTAAAACAAAAAAAATCATGGAATACATTTTTATTGCCCGCGAAGGCGACAAAGCAGCCGTTGTAGAATACAAGGAACGCTTCGACAAAAAAACATCTCAAGAGCTAATCGACGATTACAATAAACAGGCTAAATTGGGAATTGTAGGTGTTCATCAGCAAGCACTCTGCTTGATAGGAATGGCCTACTCATTCAAGAAACGATTTGCCGATAGTCCAATTTATTTGACTGATGGAACGGTTCTTGGAATGAAAGGAATAATTAGGTTGAATGGTGAGAAGTTCGAATATGTTTAACATTCGTTTATTTGACAAGCAAAGCTGATCAAACAATAAACGGGAACTGAAATAGTTCCCGTTTATTGTATTTTTTATCAGAATTGAAGCTAATGCCAAATGCCATAAAAAATAAATCACACCAACATAGAAATTTAAACAGCTTGAAATAGTTGAAAAAACAAAACAGAAAATATTTTTATGTGTTAATTCGTGTGTGAGTTCATTTCAATCTTTTCACATAAGTTTGAAATGTCAAACGCAATTGCTTTAACAATTCATCCGATCCAACTACCTCCACATCTTCGAACAAGCCAATAACAAATCTCACAACAGGTTTGAGATCATTAACTGTTGTACGCAATCGGTAGGATATATTATCGGATTCTTTTTTGATGAAGACATCTGATAAGGGATAGTCATGCTTCATAATAACATATGCCCTGAGATTCATTTTGATATCAACATCAATTGCTTTCCCTGTATTTCCAAATCCAAAAATATCAGTCTTCTCTACTTGATGCAAAAGTGCAAACTTGAATTTTGTTTTCGTCAATTTTATTTCAGAAATCCGATCCAAGGAAAATATCTTATTCTTTCCACTTGAAGGTTCAAACGCAACCAAAGATGTATAATTGGTGGTGATGGAAATGGGTTCAACAAGTCTATCATCAATCCGTTTCGAACTAGCTGATTGATATTTCTTCAGAACGATTTGTCGCTTTTCAGAAATTGCCTCGCCTATTTGAGAAACGAGATTTCCAATGTGAACATTGATAATCGAATCAGCTAAGGCAACTGCATCGGAATTAAGGGAAACTTTTTTAAGCAAGGAGTCTTTTAGTTTATTGTTTTTTGCTGCAGTACAAATAATCTCAACAAGTAAATGTGATTCTTCTTTTGAAAACTTGACATAATCATTTCCAGGACCAGCCAAAATTGAAAAACGCTTGTAATTATCCTGTTCAATATCAAAGCCGATTTCCCTAAGAAGATCAAGATATCGATAAACAGAACGCTCATTCACTTCAAGTAATCGCGCCAAATTCCTAATTGAGCGAGATGGTCCAGACCGCAAGTATGCGATGAGTCTGAACACACGTAATATTCTTTTCTGATTCAACATAACGATACGAAGAAGTGAACTTAATTTTCCATGAGCAAAACCTTGACCCTATTTGTCAAACTAAAGAATCATTTTTGATGTTGATTAATAATACAACAATCAAACCAAATTAGAATCAAGCAATTCATTTAAACATTTCCCTTCTGAAAATCATACTAGAAAAAAATATTGCATAATCCTTACATGGCGAAACCCGAAAAGCCAAGCAAAGAGTAGGGGAAAAATCAAAACCCATATAAAATGAAAACATCAAAATTATTTCTTTGCCTTGCCATTGGATCAAGTTTACTGCTTCTTAATGGTTGTAAGAAGGATGACGATTCAACTTACCAACCTAAAGGAACTTATGGTAACGCCAATCTCACAAGTTCCAGTACTGTAACATTGAACAACTGGTCCTCTGACTTCAATGACGGCATAAATTACGAGTATACTTCGGTTATTAATTGGCCCGCCATTACACAAGCTGTAAAGGATAATGGAATAGTAATGGCTTATGTGGACGATGGTGCAGGTGGATGGTTGGCTTTGCCTTATACCGATGCTGGAGATTCCTATTATTCTTATTCATTTAATTTTTCATTTAAGGTAGGTTCAATATCAATCATTGCAAATGGTTTTGATGATCTTGGCGCTCCTGCCACAACAGATTTCAATGGAACAATTATACGTATCGTGGCAATTTCTCCAGCGACCAGAGCAGCAAATCCAAATCTAGATTATAAAAATTTCAATGCGGTGAAGGTTGCACTACATTTAAAAGATTAAAACAAAATAAAATTTAAAAATATGAAAACAAATAATCTATTATTATTTATAATGATCGGAGCCATGCTTTCATTGAGTTCTTGCATGGTATTCAATGAGGCAGGTCGATTAAACATGGTTTCAGTCCGCAATATTGACCCCAAAGGCAATTATCAACTTCTTCAAAAGAATGTAGAGTACACAAAGAAGGAAATGAAAAAGTACTGCCAAAAGTCGATAGAAGAAGCAATCGATGATGTTGTAAAGAAAGTACCAGGTGGAGAATACTTAATGAACTCAAAAATTTATGTTTGTGTAATTCCAGGTTCAGTTTACAATGGCTACAAATCCACATGCTTTTACATAGTACAAGGTGATGTTTGGGGAATTCCTCCGGGGAAATAAAAGCCACCATCACTATCCTATTTGGTTAAACAAATGGATATTCGATTCGAAAAATCGATATTGAAATGGGAAAACAATCAAGCAAAGTTGAAAGTTTTCCCATTTTTTTTAGAACACCATGCTGGTGTGTCTTCAAATAAATTTACTCACGATAAGATCAATATCTGTTTTTAGTGATTCGAAATCATTTTCTAAAATAGCAAATGAACAAATCGTATCATCGTTACCTCAAATTTATAATTCTAG
>CAIQQJ010000086.1 GCA_903873905.1 uncultured Flavobacteriales bacterium | reverse complement strand
CTCAATCCTCCCATGAAACTGAATTTGTGAATGTCTATTGAATAAGTTCCATACACAGCATGTACATCCTGACGAAAAAGAAACGTATTGTTTTTTCCATTATCCGAAAGCCAATTCAATTGCGTCGGATCATAATGTTCACTTGAGGAAGTAAGGCGATCACGAAGAAATTCACCTTCATATCCCATTTCCAATTTCATGTCTTCTGAAATTGGATTTATATAATTGCAATTTGCTGTGTAATTATTTCCTTTTCTGTTAATGGCAGTGTGTCCATCATAAGTTGAAGTGTATGGAAAAAAATAATTGTCACGGTAATGGCTATCTTCTAGTTCCCCATTGTTTCCCCAACCTGCGTCAAAAGAAATTTCATGATCTTCTTTTTTGAAAGCGTGATCGAATTTTATTGTTGCCGCAGCTTCATTTCCATTTTCAATATCATTACGAACAGTTTTGTAATCGCTGATGGTTCCACTTGTGTCAGAAATAAAAGTGGAGATATTTTGTGTTCTGCGCATGGTGGACACTAAATAACTTCCTTCCAAGCCGATGGAATTATTTTTATTCAAATTATAATCCATGCCAAAATTCAGCGTGTGCGAATAGGATCTCCCTGTTCCCAAAGCGCTTTGCAGAAAGTTAGAAGGAATTCCATCTATTGAATCTCGGAAAGTTCGCGTATCAGTTTTGAGTCTTTGATTATAATTCTGTCGGAAACCATAGGATCCGGAAATATTAAATTTACCAGTGCTGTAATTTAAATTTAGACTTCCATTGTAACGATCAAGCGTACTTGCATTGATAGTCACAGATCCATTAAAACCAAGTTTAGCATTTTTTTTAAGTACAATATTGATGATTCCTGCAACTCCATCTGGTTTATATTTTGCAGAGGGATTGGTGATGATTTCAATTCGCTCAATAGAGCTTGCTGGAATTTGTTGCAAGGCCGCTGCAGCATTTGCATTCATTAACTGAGAAGGTTTTCCATTGATCAGGATAGTCACATTGGCAGAACCTCTCAAAGAAAGACCTCCTTCTTCATCTACAGTTATGGAAGGAACGTTTTGTAAAATATCACTCGCTGATCCTGTTTGTGCTTGAATGTCTTTTTCTGGAAAATATACTTTACGATCGATTGTATTGACGTAGGTGGATTTTTCTTCTGTGATTTGAACATCATCAAGTAGAAGTCCTGAAGTTTTCATGAATATTTTTCCGAGATCATTTCCTCCATTTGCAATCGGCAATGAAAATTCAGGTGTACTTATTGTATCATAACCAAGAAGAGAAATTATTAAATAATATTTTCCATCGCTTAAGCTATCCAATTTGAAAGCGCCATTCTTATCAGTGACTGTTCCACTCACAAGCAGACTGTCGTTTGGTTGAAGAATGGAAACAAAAGCAAATTCCAATGGAAGCTTCGTTGTCGCCTCAATTATTTTCCCGGAAACAGCATTTGTTTTTGTTTGGCCGGAAAGTGCTGAATAAAATAAAATGAAAATAATTATTGGGAAAATTCTTTTCATGACGCGGCAAAATTACAATACAATTCTGTAATAATCTTGTAGAAATGAAAAATGCCAGATCAGAATGAATCAGACCATTTTTTAAGATCATGAATACTACTCAACAATTATTTTTTTGTCTTGGAATTATTTGAAGTGAAACGGATATAATATGGTCCTTTTGCAATTCTAAACTCTGGTTTGAGTAGGATGTATTTTCCAAAGAGGATGTATTGTTTCTCGATATCCTGTAGAAAATGTGAATTCTATTGATTTTTGTAAAAAAAATGAGAATAAATTTGGAATCGCGCTTTATTAATCGTAATATGGCGATAAATATACGAACATGGGACTTGCTAAAACAGATGAATTCACTTTGCGCGACAATCGAATTGCTAAATACGCAAAAGCGTTGGCGCATCCTGCTCGAGTGGCTATTCTGCAATTGCTGATTAAAAAGCAGGCCTGTGTTTGTGGTGATATTGTGGACGAGCTACCGCTCTCGCAGAGCACGGTATCACAGCATCTCAAGGAATTGAAAGCTTCTGGATTAATCAAGGGTGACATTGATGGCGCTAAGGTTTGTTATTGCATTGATGAAAAGGAGTTGGAAATTGCGCAATCAAGTTTGGCAAGTTTGTTTGAGGCTTTTGTGAAGTCGAAAAAAAAATGTTGTTGATTCTTTTCTATAATATTATCGTTATTATACGATTTTAAAAACCTAACAAATAAGATTATGAAAAACGCAGATGAATTGAAAAAAATTGTAAAGGATAAATACAGTGAAATTGCCTTGCAATCAAAAGAAGCAAATGAAACTTCCTGCTGTGGAGTGGGAGGTTGTTCAACTGTAGATTATACCATCTTCAGTGAAAATTACGATAAGTTGAAAGGCTATAATCCAGATGCTGATCTTGGACTTGGTTGCGGATTGCCAACTGAATTCGCGAAAATGAAAGAGGGCGATTTTGTTGTTGATCTTGGTTCGGGTGCTGGCAATGATTGTTTTGTGTCTCGCGCAATTGTTGGTGCAAGCGGACATGTTATTGGAATTGATATGACAGAGGCGATGATTGAAAAGGCAAGAGCAAATGCCGATAAACTTGGTTTCAATAATGTGGAATTCCGCTTTGGAGAAATTGAAAAAATGCCAATCACCGCGAATCGTGCTGATGTTGTGGTGAGCAATTGTGTATTGAATTTAGTTCCTGATAAGAGAAAAGCGTTTTCAGAGATTTTTAGAATTCTAAAAAAAGGAGGACACTTTTCTATTTCTGATGTTGTGCTCGTTGGTGAATTGCCAGAAGGATTACAACAGGATGCAGAAATGTATGCTGGTTGTGTTTCAGGTGCAATTCAAAAAGAAGAATATCTTTCCATTATCAGTGAAAATGGTTTTGTAAATGTGCTTGTTCAAAAGGAAAAGGCAATTTCAATTCCCGATGAAATTCTTGGAAATTATATGTCAGCAGATGAAATTTCAGAATACAAAAAGGGATCATTTGGGATTTTTTCCATTACCGTTTATGGTGAAAAACCTGCGGAATGTAGTGGACCAAATTGTTGTAATTGATTTTTATTAAGAAAGAATTATGGTAAAAAATATTTTGGTGTTATGCACAGGGAATTCCTGTCGCAGTCAAATTGCTCAGGCCTATCTTCAGTATTTCGCGAGAGAAAAGGCAAAAGTGTATTCAGCAGGAATCGAAACGCATGGCGTAAATCCGAAAGCTATTGCAGTGATGCTAGAAGATGGCATTGATATTTCACATCACACTTCGAATAATGTAAATGAATACATGAACATTCCTTTCGATTTTGTGATTACAGTTTGTGATAATGCCAATGAAGCATGTCCTATTTTTCCTTCGAAAGCTAGAAAGTTTCACCAAAATTTCCCTGATCCTGCTAAAGCAAAAGGAAGTGAAGAGGAAATCATGAATCAATTTCGTGAAGTGCGTGAATTGATTAAAATCTATTCTAATAAATTTATAACAGAAAATATTTCGCAATAATATGACAGCAAATAATTGTGCCCCAGCTTCCGAAAGAAAACAATTGAGTTTTTTGGATCGTTACTTGACACTTTGGATTTTCCTTGCAATGGCAATTGGTGTTGGCATCGGATATTTCATCCCATCATCCGCTACTTTTATTAATTCCTTTTCGAGTGGAACGACCAACATTCCATTGGCAGTTGGTTTGATTTTGATGATGTATCCTCCATTGGCAAAGGTTCGTTATGAAAAAATGGGCGAAGTTTTTCGCGATACAAAAATTCTGTCCTTATCACTTATTCTCAATTGGATTGTTGGACCAATCCTTATGTTCTTTTTGGCGATTATATTTTTAGGCGATCATCCTTCTTACATGTCGGGTTTGATTTTAATTGGACTGGCACGTTGTATCGCAATGGTTATTGTATGGAATGAATTGGCAGAAGGAAATCGTGAGTACGCTGCAGGTTTGGTTGCTCTCAACAGTATTTTTCAAGTTTTATTTTTTAGCATTTATGCTTATGTTTTCATCACTGTATTGCCACCTTTGTTTGGCTTTAAGGGATTGGCAGTAAATATTACAATTTTACAAATTGCAAAAAGTGTTGCAATTTATTTGGGCATTCCATTTGCAGCTGGAATCCTTAGTCGTTTTTTGTTGATAAAACTTAAAGGTGAAAATTGGTTTCAGGAAAAATTTGTTCCAATTATTTCTCCTATAACATTAGTGGCCTTACTCTTTACTATTATTGTCATGTTCAGTTTGAAAGGTCAATTGATCATGCAAATTCCTCTTGATGTAATTCGAATTGCAATTCCTTTGGTGATTTATTTTGCAATCATGTTTTTGGTGAGTTTTCTTATCGGTAAAAAATTGGGAGCCGATTATTCTAAAAATGCTTCCATTGCTTTTACTGCTTCAGGGAATAATTTTGAATTGGCAATTGCTGTGGCCATTGGAGTTTTTGGAATCAACAGTGGTGAAGCCTTCGTTGGCGTAATTGGGCCTTTGGTCGAAGTGCCAGCCTTAATTGCATTGGTAAATGTTGCGTTTATGTTGAGAAAGAAATATTATATGAACAAAAATTGAGGCGAATTTCAAAAATTTGATTTTATTCTTAGCTGATTTTATATTTCGTTTTAACATATGGGTCTTGTGATCCCATTTAATGCTGTGTTGTTGACTTTAGAATTCCATTTGGCTTATTAAATTATTAACAAGCCCAACCTATTACGCTAAAATGGCGTCATACACGTGTATTACGCGCTTTCAGCTATATTAGGCCTCCTAAAAAATTATCCAATGAGAAAAATTACATTCATCATTTGTATTAGTTTGCTTTTTGTCGTGAATAGTTTCGCGCAATTAGCTATGACACGCAGCACTTATACTGCTTCCTATACTCCAATTGGTTTACCTACTGCAACTTTATCAACAGCCACCGGAGATGATGTGGCTCAAAGTGCAATTCCTCTTGGGTTTACTTTTAATTATCTCGGAACAAATTATACAACCATTGGTTTAAATACGAATGGTGCTGCTTCTTTTGATGCAGTAATGGCCACATCAGGAACAAACAATAATTTGTTTGTTGCAACTGCACCCAATAATACACTTGCACCATGGTGGGATAACATTTGGTCGGATACTGTTCTTTACCAATTGTCAGGTGTTTCTCCTAATCAAACTTTTACGATTCAATGGACTAATTCCCTTTCCTATTTCAACACAGCAACACAGCATTTGAATTTTCAAGTCATTCTTCATGAAACGACAAATGTGATTGAATTTTCTTATGGAAATTTGGTTGCAGGTATAGCAGCGCCAAATGAATCGGCTTCAATTGGAATTGAAGGTGCAACTGGTGGTGCTGGAAATTACCTAGATGCCGTTACAGGTTCCGCTTTTACAAGCAACGGAATGCTCAATGCTCAAACACAATGGCCATCCCATAATTTTCGTTTTACTCCTGGAGCACCAACTGCAATTGCTGCAGGAACATACACAGTAGGAATAAGCGGAAATTATTTTAGTCTTAGTGAAGCGATTGCAGATATTAATCATCGAGGTGTTGCAGGACCAGTTGTGCTTTCACTAACTGATGCAACGTATGATGTAACACCTGCCAATGGTGATAATTTTTTCCCAATGTTAATAGGACCAGTGAGCGGATCTTCTATAACAAATACGATTTCGATTATTCCTGTTTCCGGAAATGCAAATATTATTTCAAACGGTACTACGAATGGAAATTGTGGAAATGCAGCCGCAAATAATATCATCAGTAATATAAATGAACCTATTCTTGCTCTTGTTGGAGCTACTTATGTTCAACTTCATAATCTGAACCTTTCCTGTTCTAATACAGGTGTTGTTGATCGTGGAATTGAAATATTCAATTCTTCTCCAATTCTTGGTTCACAAAACAATTTATTGCAAGATGTTTCGGTTGTATTAAATCGCAACAATGTAACATCTGTCGCTATTGAGCAAAGGACACTTACCAATCCGACTGGAGCACCCGGCGCAAATTCTAATAATACCTATTTCAACCTTAATCTGTCCAATGCTTATTCAGGGATTATTCTTAGCGGTAATGCTGCTTTTCCTGACTTGAATTGTGTGGTAGGAAATACTTCTCCAACTCAATTCAATTTAATCGGTGCAGCTACTCCAAATGATATTGGCAATGGAAATACAGCAACCTATGGTATTCGCGGAAATAATGAAAGCGGAATTTCCATTTATAATAACGAAGTGCGCAACATCACACAAACAGGAAATTCCACAGCGGAAGGAATTGTTTTGGATGCAGCTTTAGGAAATTGTAATGTTTACATGAATAAAGTTCATGACATCAAATACACAGGCACAACTTCTACTGGAAACATTACTGGTATTCGTACCAATTTATCCAATGCGGGAATAAACAATGTGAATATCTATAACAATTTTGTGTATTCAATTGGATCTGCATATGCAGGTGCGCCTTCTGCTACACGAGCTGTTAGAGGGATTTATGTGCAGTCCCTTGGAGGTGGAAGCATTACGAATTCTATCAATGTTGATTTTAATAATGTGCGAATGGACAATTCCTCATCTCCAAATCTTTCAGGAACTTGTTTTGAAAGTGGTGCAACAAACGGTCCGGTAATCAATACTCGCAATAACATTCTTTCAAACTTCACGGCAAACCAAACTGGAATAGCAAATCACTTTTCAATGGCCACGCCTACAGCTACTGCCATTGGTAATACAGGCTCAATTTCCAATAACAACGATTTATTTATTCTTAATAATACAAATGGTTTTACTGGAATCGGTGCCACAACAACCTATGCTACCTTGTTAAATTTTCAAACAGCAATGACGCAAGATGCCAATTCAATTGCGGTTGATCCTGGTTTTAATTCTGCAACTGATTTGCACGTATCTGCAATTGGCTTGAATAATTCGGCAAACATGACAGGAATTACTTGGGTTACAAATGATGTTGACAATCAAGTACGTTCTGCAACACCAGATATCGGTGCTGATGAATTTACTCCATTGTTGCTTGATGCAGGTATTACAGTATTGGTTGCACCAGTTAGTGGCACTTGCCATTCAAGCAGTGAACAGGTTACTGTTGCCATCAAAAATTTCGCATCAGTTCCTCTTGACTTCACTTTAAATCCAGTTACGGTTACTGTAAATATTACTGGCGCGCTAGTACAGAATTTGAATTTTACCATCAACAACAATTCGCTTAATAGCAATGTTCCGCTTCTTTCAGGTGCGTCAATGAATGTGCCCGTTGGAATAATCAACATGACTGCGATAGGAATTTATACTTTCAATTCCCATTCGGTTTTAGCAGGTGATGGAAATGCAGTGAATGATAGTTTGACAGCGGTGAATATTTCTTATTCACCTGGAACAGCCGCAGCTTCTACAACCGCAATTTGTGCAGGTTCTTCTACAACACTTACGCTTACGGGCGCTTCTGCAGGAGGAACCATCCAATGGCAAAGCAGTATTGATGGCGGTTTGACTTGGAATAATGAAGTTGGTGTTGGGTCGACAACTACAAATTATGTTGTAACACCAACGTCCGATATAATTTATCAAGTTGTATTCTGTGGCAACCTCGTTTCTAATTCGGTTCCAGTTTCCTATTTTGCAATAACCTCTCCAATTGTTGCGGACACAACGGTATGCGGACCAGGAGTGGTCAACCTCACTGCAACAGGAAACGGCGTCATTCATTGGTATACTGTTCCAGTTGGAGGAACTCCAATTGCAACAGGACCAACTTATTCCCCTACAGTTCCTGTAACCACCACTTATTATGTTTCAAACACAACAGGGAACATGACGCAAGGAGTTGGCTTATATGACAACTCGGCTGGAGGTAATATGTCAGCTTCTGTGAATAATTTGATCTTTGACGTATTGGGAAATTGTACATTATCGGGTGTCTATGTTTATCCGGCAGCCGCTGGTAATGTGATTATCAATTTGGAAGACAATACAAATGCAATTCTCAATACAATTACTGTTGCAGTTACACTAGCTGACATCAATCAACGCACTTTCATCCCAGTCAATTTCAATTTGACTCCGGGAACAGGAATGCAACTAGTCCGTGGTGCAGCTTCCGTTAATTTATGGCGTAATAATATTGGTGTCACTTACCCCTATACAATTCCAGGAATACTTTCCATCACAACAAGTACTTCTGGTAATGCCAATTATTATTTCTTCTACGATTGGCAAATAAATTATGGATGTGAAAGTCCACTTTCTCCAATTATGGTTACGGTCAATACGCCACCTGCAATCACCGTTAGTACTGCGGCAACTATTTGCTTAGGAGGAAGTACAACATTGACAGCAAGTAGCGCAAACACAAATTATTCGTTTGCATGGACGCCCTCAGGTTCACTTAATACAAGCACAGGTGCGAGTGTAATTGCAACGCCACCAGCAACTGTTACTTATACTGTGAATGCGAATGACGCTTCAACTGGTTGTCGTGCTATGGATAGCATTTTGGTCACAGTGAATTTTGTTCCAACATTTACAATTGCTGCGACTGATACAGTTATTTGTCCTTCGCAAGCGGATACATTGGTGGTTAATTTCCCTTTGCAAAGTGTAGGTCTGTTTGACAATACTGCAGGAGGTAACCAATCAGCATCGGTGAACAATTTGATTTTCGATGTTTTGTCGAATTGTAATTTGGCTGGAGTATATGTTTATCCAGGTGCTGCAGGAAACGTGATAATAGAGTTGCAGGATAATACAAATGCGGTAATCAATTCAGTAACTTTTGCAGTAACAATAGCGCAAGTCAATCAACGTGTTTATGTTCCGCTGAACTTCAATTTGACTCCAGCAACAGGAATGCAATTGGTTCGCAATGCTGCTTCAGTTATGTTGTGGAGAAATAATATTGGTGTTACTTATCCTTACACATTACCTGGTGTAATTTCAATTACAACAAGTACTGCAGGTGCGGGATTGTATTATTTCTTCTACGATTGGCAAATTCAAACAGCTGGACCTTATAGTTTTGCTTGGACTTCTTTACCAGTTGGATTTACAGCAACAGGCGATACAGCTTTTGTTTCTCCAAGTGTAAATACGCAATACAATGTAACTGTGACGGATACCATTACAGGTTGCACTGCAGTGTTCAGTACAAATATTAATATGCCATCTGCGATTGTTACAAGTGTAGCAGGCAATAATTCAATTTGTGTTGGCGATTCTTCTTTGCTAGTGGCAAGTTCTACAGGAGGAAATGGGACTTACTCTTATTTATGGAGCAATAGCCTTGGTACGAATGATTCCGTTATGGTTATTCCAATTGTTACCACTTCCTATTCTGTAACAACAACTGATGGTTGCGGTTCAACAAGTACAACTACACAAAATGTTATAGTTAATGCAGGGCCTCCATCTGGAACATTCACCTACACCATTACGGGATTAATGACTTTTGCGTTTGCTGATGCAACGGTGAATTCAACCTCATGGTCTTGGGATTTTGGAGATACCCAAACATCAACTCTGCAGAATCCTACGCATGTGTATGCTACAATTGGAACCTATACTGTTACGCTAGTGGCGTCGAATGGTTGTGGTACAGATACTTCTATTATTATTATTGCTGTGGATGGAATTGAAAATATTCCTTTCGCCAATAGCGTGAATGTTTATCCGAATCCAACCAACGGTCAATTCAATGTTTTATTCAATAACAATAATAATTCAGTTGTAAGCATTCAACTTTACAACCTCGAAGGAAAATTGATGCAACAAAAACAAATCAACAACGTAAAGGCAGGAACTTCTGTCCAGATAAATGTTGAAGGCTATGCAACGGGAATGTATATGTTGAAATTGTTGGGCGATAATGGCACTGCGGTTTTCAAGGTAGATGTACAATAATTAAATACATATCTTATAGAAATGGGAACTTCGGTTCCCATTTTTGTTTCAATTCATTTTAATCCGTTTAGCTGTTTGTTTTATTTAGTAATTTTCAACTCTAATAATCTTTATTTTCATTGATACACGAACATCCACACGCGCATCCTCATGCGCACGAAGAAAAACATTTCACCGGATCAGCAGTTGTAAGAGATCTTGTTATTGGAATGTCAGATGGACTCACAGTTCCATTTGCATTAACTGCAGGATTAAGCGGAGCTGTTCATGATAATGCCATTGTCATCACAGCAGGAATCGCAGAAATTATTGCGGGTTCAATTGCAATGGGACTTGGTGGATACCTCGCGGGGAAAACCGAATACGACCATTATCTCTCAGAGGAAAAACGGGAGTACGATGAAGTAGAACATCTTCCTGAAAAAGAAAAAGCCGAGATCGAAGAAATACTTTCTGAATATGGAATTTCTGAAAAAGTAAAAAAAGAATTTGTTGATGAACTCGCTAAGGACAAAGACAAATGGGTGGAGTTCATGATGAAGTTTGAATTGGGTTTGGAAAAACCTGAATTAAATCGCGCACGAAATTCAGCTTTGACCATCGCAGCCGCTTATGTCGGTGGTGGATTTATTCCAATGGCATCGTATTTTTTTACTGAAACGCCTGAGCATGGATTGTATTATTCAGTCGGTGTAACTGTGATTGCATTGGCACTTTTCGGGTTTTTCAAGAACAGGGCAATCGGACAAAATCCTTGGAAGGGTGCATTGAAAGTTACCATCATTGGAATAATCGCTGCAGGTTCTGCATTTGCAATTGCAAAATTGGTATCAGGGCACTAATGACTTTTTGTGCCAGAGCTTGCTCTGAGCTTGTCGATGGGAGGCATTTTTATTGAATGAAAAAACATACTCTAAATGAAATCCGCTACTGTTCACGAATTAAAGAAAGAACTCACCAATCTCGAACCAAATGAGTTGGCGGAACTTACTTTGCGCTTGGCGAAATTCAAAAAGGAAAACAAAGAATTGCTCACTTTTCTATTATACGAAGCGCACGATGTTCAAGCATTTATTGTGGAATTGAAAAGGGAAATTGAAAGCCAATTCGCCGATATGAATCGTGATAATTTATACCTCACGAAAAAAAGTTTGAGAAAGATTTTACGCATTACGAATAAATATATCCGTTACATCGGTAGCAAGGAATCCGCGGCGGAATTATTGATTTATTTTATTTCTCAAATCAAAAAGTTTAACATTCCCATTCACGGTGGTGCTGTAATGAGCAATATGTACACCACACAACTAAAAAAAATAAATGGGATTATCGATTCGTTGGATGAGGACTTACAATTTGATTATCGGAAAGAATTGGAAATGTTTGTCATTGAGAAATAATCCAACTTGTAAATTTACTGGGCAACAATGAACTTTATTGTTTGTGATGAATTACCAACGTTCAGTTTGATTAAATAAATTCCGTTGCTTAGCATTGATAAATCGAGTGCGTGTTCATGTTTGCCTGGGTTTTCATCCCCAATAACAAAACGGCTAATCTTTACACCGTAGGGATTTTGAATTTCAAAAATGATATTTTCAGGTTGTATTAAAGTATAACACAATTCAACTCCATTAGTTGTTGCCGGATTCGGAAAAAGGCCAAGTCCTGAAAAAGTGTTGTTGTGATCATCTACACCCGTTTCTGCCAGAGCGTTTTGAACGGCGATGTTGACATCATGATTATTGACTTCTCCATTTTGCAGATAATACACATGATGATCCATTCCTCCCAACACCACTGTTTTTGGCATGGAGGGACTTCCATAATCCAACCAGTTTATGCAACTTGTTGCAAACATGGCATCCGCAGTAATTGCGGCATTGCCTGCCCAAGTGGTGATGTCACTGCAAGAATTATTTCCGGTGTCATCACATAAAAAATATTTCACTCTTCCTGGGTATGATGCGGAAAAGGATTGGACAGTTGTCATGTTAATTGTAGCTGAAGGAATGCAAGCACTACAAGGCATTACCCAACACATCACCACTACATTTCCTGCTTCCAACTCCGTAAATAAATCCCAGTTTACATTGCTACAATCGTTGCAATTAAAATTGGTGGCGAATTGTTGCGCTGGCAATACCAAAGTGAAAATTGGGATGAAAAGGAGAAGAAATAATTTTTTCATAGCGGTGGAGTTGTCCGTGACAAAATGATTTTTGTTTATTAAAGGTACGGAAATTAGGACGAGTGGTTTGCGCTGTGGTTTGTGATTTTTGGGAAATGAAAAGAGCCGAAGTTTTTGGCTTCGGCTCTTTGACAGGGGGATTGTTGCAATTATTTTTGTGTCAATCTGGTTTTATGAATATTGAATCTTTCCTGAAATTTTGGAAAATATGTTTTCATGAAAATTGTGCAATTTCTTTGAGCGGACTTGCTTAACTCTTCATCTGTAATGCATTTGGAAAACATGGATTTGGATTTGTCATAATCATCTATCATTAAATAGCCGTAAGCAAGATTTTGTCTTATGTATGCGGCAAGTTCAGAATTTACTCTTGCCCCTTTTTCCTTGCTTTCTTCCGTTAAGGCCTTTTCCCAAATTGGTATTGATTTTTTTACAAGAAGGTAGCTTGATTCGAAAGTCCAATTGTCATTTTTGTTTTTTCTGCAATGAGAAGTGACAGAATCCATTGCTTGTTCCATATACAATTGGGCACTGTCTAAATCGGAGTATGAAAATGATTTGCTTTTTGCAGTTGCAATTTCAAAAAATAATTTTTGAGCTGGATATCCAACCATAGAATTAAGAGAGTCTTTGAAAAATTTCAGGAAATCAGTTGAGCATATTTTTCTAGCAAGGATCTTTATGTCATTCATGTTTTTATTATAAGCGGCATCCAGTTGACCACTTGTAGTGAATCTTTCTCCTGCCAAAACTGGCTTGACAGATGATGGATAATTCATGCTTGATAGTTGACCTTGGTTTCTTGATAACTTCAAAATTGTATCACCCTTTTCAGTTACCGCGCATGCTGTTAGGATATAATTTGCTTTGAGGTCATAGGAATAGGTCATTTCCATTGCTCCGTTTGTTGGACTACTGCTTTGCATTTGAGAAACCGTTTTATTTGAAAAAACGAATTCTTCCGTTCGAAATGTTATAGCGATAGATCTTTTTCCAGATGGAGCTGTTTTTTTGAATCCCGATATCAATGTCTCAGTTTCATAATTCCAATTCATCCCATCATAATTGGTGGTTTGTTGAAGTTTTGCATTCGTTGTATTTTCAATAATAACAAATGAAAAAGATGGATTTTCATCAGGTAAAATTATTTTTGGAAATACGGTACACCAAATTGCTTGATTATCAGTTTTGACTTTTTGGGCGAATGTGGGAATGGTAAGGATTGAAAATGTGATGAGAAACAACTTTTTCATAGATGAGATTTTTATTTTTTTGCAAATATGAAAAGGGTGCTTGTACTTATTCGGTTTTAAACGGGTATAAGTGTTTGTAAGTGGATAGGGTTTTGGTGATAGGAAAATAGGAGGGGATGGGGTAGATTTGAGGGGTGGGGGGGAGATTTAAGTTATCTCTGAAGAATTAATATTTAGCAATACTTTTGTTTAAATTTAAGTCATGATAAAATTCAATGCACTTTACCAATCACTAAAAAAAGTTTCTGCCGAATGGCATGCAGGACATGTTCAGTGGCAGTATTCTTGGTATTATTTAAAATGTTTTGAAGGAGGTACGTTTGTTTATGCATTATTTTCAAGTGAAGATTTCGAACATATTAATATTGATCTTAGTGAAAATTCAAGCGATCACAGTTTTTTAAGAGGACATTATGAAATTAATTCCTCCAGTTTAATTAATTTGAAATTTGAAAATGGCATTGAAATTGGTGGTGAAATTCTTGATGGGAATAAATTAATTTTGAATGGGAAACTTTCTTGGGAACTTTTTTCCTTGGTTTAGTGCTGTATGTTTTTGTAGATTCCATTTATCCCATCCCATTCATATTTTCCCTGTTGAACTAGATTTTCCATGTATTCAATTTCTCTTCCAAAACCAGTTTGTATCCTCGTATTGGTATTTGGGATTTTTCTGAAAATTGGAGTATTTGTAATTGGATCTATATCCCATTGGTATTTTAATAAATCATCTGATTTGTCACTCAAAATAACGATTTCCGATTTTTGACCAATTAATTCATCTAACCAGGGTTTGTTATATTGATTCCAAAATTGGTCT
>CAIQQJ010000085.1 GCA_903873905.1 uncultured Flavobacteriales bacterium | reverse complement strand
CTAACTGTTGTTTTAGCCATTAGTCTATAATTTTAGCCTATACACATAAAACATGTCTATATGAATTATCTAGGCCAAGGTAATACATTTGCTTAAACCTTAATTTAAACACTAAATAATTACCTATGAACAGAATATTAGTAATCTTAACAATCGATACTGAAAAGCTACCTGAAAATTTTCATGAAATAATAAAGCAGGAACGTGAAGTAGTAGCTAAATGGAAGGAAGAAGGAATTTTAGATCAACTATTTTTAAGACAAACTAAAAATGGAGCAGTACTTATTTTTAAAGACATTGATGAAGCTAAAGTAAATCAATTGATGCCCACACTACCTCTATATCAATTAAAAAAATCTATAGAAGTATTTCCTCTAATAAAGGATACGGAGATTTAAATGAATAAAGATGTTTTAAAAATACATAAGCAGAAATTTGAATTTGAATCTTGACATTTCTTTTACTCGACTTCAAGACTCGAAGAAGTAAATAATTGAAAATAAATCACTTTGCAATTTGAGGACATTTTATCGAACCAAAAACCCCTGATAAATATGATTTTATCAGGGGTTTTTCGGTTAAGTACCCGGGACCGGAGTCGAACCGGCACGGACTTTTGGTCCACAGGATTTTAAGATATAATAAAAGGATTTTCAAGGATCCCCTACTACCCCCTATTCCCGAGGCTTCCAAGGCTTTAACAATTTTCTCGAATTATTTCGTGGCAATAAAAATGATTAGAAATGACGTATTGTTTGCCGTATGTTTTACCTGCTTTTTTCAAACTAATTTTCTGTTTCTCGTGAGTCTCTGTACTTCTAAATTCTCTGCTAACAAATAAAAAAACCAAAAATTATGGCTTCATCAATTAAGGTATTTCCGCTAACATTCAAAAAGGACGAGAAAGGACTATGTCCTCTTGCTTTCCGCATTACAATTGGACGCAAAGTCCGATACATTTATCTAGGTCACAAAATCAAAGAGAAAGATTGGACCGACAAGGATGGAGGCCAAGTAAAAAGTTCCCATTTCAACCATGCATTCATCAATGCCCTGATCAATAACAAGCGCGCAGAAATAAACCGTGCATTCCTCCAAGGTGAATTGGATGATCCGCTTTCCTCAACATCGCAAGCTGTGAAAAAATCTGTCCAACGCAAGAATAGGACTGTTGGCTTTTTCGAGGTTGCAGAGCAATATTTCATTGACCTAGACAGGGCAAAAAAAGTCAACAGGGCAATTTCCGAGAGACCACGGATAAAGTATTTGCGCGAATTCGTCAAAAGGACAACCAGGGAAAATGAACTCATGTTCCATGATCTCAATGAATCAATCCTGAGAAGGTTCATCACCTACCTCAGGGGCGAACGTGAAGTATGTGACCGCACTGTAACCAATTACCTCATTACAATCCGCACCATTTATAATAGGGGAATCATGGAGGGTTATGCCGATAGGAAAACCTATCCATTCGGGAAAGGCAAAATCCAGATAAGGTTCAGCGAAAGCATCAAAATCGGTTTGACTGAAGCTGAAGTGAGAAAACTCGAAAAAGTGGAATTGGAAATGCATTCACCTAAATGGCACGCAAGGAATGTTTGGTTAGTCTCCTTCTATTTTGCAGGAATCAGAATAAGCGATGCACTTGCACTGAAATGGTCGGACCTCAAGGACGGAAGGCTATACTATAGAATGAACAAGAACCAGAAAATAGTTTCTGTCAAGGTTCCAGAAAAGGCTGATGTAATTTTCATGCATTACCTCGATGGAAAAACTTCTGAGGACGATTACATTTTCCCTGAACTCAAGTTGGCAATTAAGGATGATGCTCAGAGCATTTTCAGAAAATCACATACTGCTGCGCAGAAGTTCAATAAGTACATGAAAATGGTTGCGGCACAATGTGGGATTCAAAAAAAGATCACAACACATATAGCACGTCACACTTTCGGAAATATTTCTGGTGAGAAGATCTCCCCTATCATGCTTCAGAAATTATATCGCCATTCTGATATTAGAACAACGATGGGATATCAATCGAATTTCATTTTCAAGGAAGCCGATGAGGCGCTGGATCTCGTAATCAATTTTTAATTCACATAAACCAAAAAACAAATAACATGACACACTTAACATTTGATGAATTACCAAGACTCGTTTTTGAACTTCAAGAGAAAATTGATCGCTTGACAGTTTTGCTGGAAGACATTGCGGAAAACAATATGCCTGCAAAGGATATTTGGTTCGACATTGATCAGCTCTCGAGTTATCTTCCAAACCATCCAAGCAAGAAAACACTTTATAAAAAGGTTGAAGAAAGGATCATTCCTTTCCATCGCAGGGAGGATGGGAAAACGCTGTACTTCTTGAAAGCTGAAATCGATTTATATCTAAAAGAAGGAAGACAAAAAACCACCAAGGAGATTGTGGCGGAAGTAGATGAATTGTTGTCAAAAGGTGGAAGACAAAAAAGGAAATAGAGAAGAATTTGGGTTTTCTCATTCTACGATATAACGTAGATCAACTTTCAGAAAAACTGGATATTTCTAAATTTGAAACGGGAGTGTAAATTAAACTGTGCTATTTGATTTTCATTCAAGGAACGCAAGTTTCAATCTGTTTCCAAAAATAATTGAAAGTTGTGATATAGCCAGACTCCAGTTTTGCAATGGTTGTGTCCATTTCTTGCTGATGTTGCGTTGGGCGAGATAAATCAGCTTGAGCAATGCCATATCGGATGTGAAGGCTGTTTTGTTTTTGGTTACTTTTCTTACTTGACGGTGGAAGCCTTCGATTGCGTTGGTTGTGTAAATGAGCTTGCGGATCGATTCGGTGTATTTGAAGAAGGTAGAGAGCTTGTGCCAGTTGTTCTGCCAGGAACTTATGACAACCGGATATTTCTTTCCCCACTTTTCATCAAGAGCCTTTAGGTTTTCTTCTGCAAGTTCAAGTGTTGCTGCTTTGTAAACTTCTTTCAGGTCACGCATGAACTCCTTTTGATTTTTACTTGCAACATATTTCAATGAGTTGCGGATCTGATGCACAATGCAACTTTGCACTTCGGTCCTTGGATAAATACTGTTGATTGCTTCTGAAAAACCTTTCAGATTATCAATGCATGCAATTAAAATATCCTGAACTCCACGATGCTGCAAATCCGTAAGAACACTCAGCCAGAAGTTTGCTCCTTCGCTTTCGGAAACATACATGCCAAGCAATTCTTTTTTCCCTTCCGTGGTGATGCCAAGAATATTGTAAACGGCACGACTCGTTACTTTGCCTTCATCCTTCACTTTATAATGCATCGCATCCATCCACACAATGCAATACACTTCTTCCAACGGACGCGATTGCCATTCTTTTACCAATGGAATTACACGATCGGTTATTGAACTCAATGTCGCTGCTGAAATGTCTGTATCATACATTTCCTTGATGTGGCCAGATATGTCACGCAGACTCATTCCAAGTCCATACATGCCGATGATTTTCTTCTCCAGATTATCAGCCAGAACAGTTTCACGCTTGCGTACAATCTCAGGCTCGAATGTGCTTTCACGATCACGCGGCGTTTCAAGTTCAAAACTTCCGTCGGAGGTCTTGAGTAATTTCTTGCTCGTACCGTTTCTGCGATTGCCCTTGACGCGTTCAATTTCATTGAGGTGCTCATCCATCTCAGATTGGAGGGATGCTTCCAAAAATTGCTTGAGAAGTGGCGCAAACGCACCGTCTTTTCCCATTAAAGGTTGGCCAGTCTTAAACTGCTCGAGGGCTTTCTTTTTGAGTGCCTCGTACTCTTCATTTCTGTTTTTCATAAGCTGTGTATTTAAAGTTAGAATTATTCTCTTTCTTTAAATAGCACAGTTCATTTTACAGTCTCTTTTTTTGACATGTAGAAAATACAATCCTATTCATTTAATGCGACTATACTACTGCTTAATCAGTTTTCCG
>CAIQQJ010000084.1 GCA_903873905.1 uncultured Flavobacteriales bacterium | reverse complement strand
TCCTCTCAGATGTAGTTTTAAATAGCTCATTAGCCACTGAGGGGAATATGACCACACTAGATTATATTCCTGGAAGTAACTTCTTGGGAATTGTTGCAAATAAACTGTATGATTCACTTTCACCAGATCAGAGTTTTGCGCTTTTTCATTCGGATAGCGTACGTTTTGGAGACGCAACCATTGCAGATGAATCTTGTTGGTCTTATCCATTGCCTGCCATGTTATTCATGGAAAAATTGAAGAATGACATTGGAGCAAACAAAATTTATTTAAGCTATTTGCTAGACTGGAATAATCTGCCTAAAGATAATTTAGGTAATAGGTTACAACTCAAACAGGAACGAGGCGGATATGTCCTTGCAAATGGATCAGTAGTAAAAGAAATTGGAAAATCATTTTCACTTAAGTCAGCACAAGACCGCGAGAAAAGAACGGCATTAGATAGTGCCCTGTTTGGATTCGAGTCCTTGAATAAAGGATTGAAATTTATTTTTTCTGTTCAACTCGATGACGAAAAAATGTTTGATACCATACATCATGTCCTGGAAGGGAAACACCGATTGGGAAAATCTAGAAATGCTGAATTTGGGCAAATTAAAATTGCAATGATTGAAAATTGCAAGCAGGTTGAAAAATTTGCAAGCCAAGATTTTGTTTTAGTCTATGCACAAAGCAATTTGTCATTTTTGGATGATTTTGGTATGCCAACTTTTCAACCAAATGCTATCCAATTAGGTCTCAATGCTGAGGCTAAAATAGATATGAGTAAATCTCAAATTAGAACTCACTCCTATTCTCCTTGGAATTTTAAGAGAAACACAACTGACACGCAACGTTATTGCATCACAAAGGGTTCCGTTTTTTATGTGACAGGTGCTAAACTTTCTGAGTCAACGTTTGCTTGTGTTGGTCAACATCAAGCCGAAGGTTTTGGTAGAGTGCTCTATAATCCAAGATTCTTGGAAGGAGCGCTTGATGGAACCAGTGTCTTTAATTTTAGTTATTTGAGAAAATCTAAAAAGCCCGGCACTGATGACACTCTACCCACAACGTTACTGACTCAATTTCTGGCAAAAAAGCATAAAGAGAATATTGCAGAAAAAGAAATGTCAGATGCAATTCAAAAATTGGTTTATTCAAACGAAAAATCAATTAAAGAATTAAAAAAAATCTCCTCCAGCCAATGGGGAGGCATTCGAGCCTTTGCCTCGAAAACAAAAGATTTGGAAGATTTAAGAATTCAACTTTTTGATGAGAAAATTGGATACCTAAATCATGGTGTGGCAGATGAAAAATATTGGGGTAAAAACAGAGGTGCGAATAGAAATGCACTAAGTGAAATTTTTTATAATAATAAAAAGCACGGCGCACTATTCATAGCCAAGTTTGCCGCTGAAATGGCAAAAGAAAGTAGAAAATCGGATAAAAACAATTAACAGATGGATACGCACAGATATATTGCACGTTTTTTATTGGAAGCTGATACGCCATTATTTGTGGGATCAGGAAGTGCTTCTTTATTGAAAGACGCATTGGTTCAAAAGGATGTAAATGGTTTTCCCATGATCCAGGGAACTTCACTTGCCGGTGTCTTACGGCATGCCTTTGCAAAACAGAATGGGGATTTTGAAGATGCCATCTTCGGATCTTCTAATGCTGATATTGGGAAAGGTTCTGCTTTAAAAGTTAGTTCTGCATTTATGCTACTTGAAAACAATCAAGTTTCCGAAGGTATTATCGCTACTCCAAATATGGAACTAGTCAATCGCTTTTATGCTCTTCCATCCCGTCAGCATGTGCGTATTAATGAAAAAGGAGCTGCGGAAAAACATGGCTTGTTTGATAATGAAGTTGTTTATAAGGGCACACGTTTCATTTTTGAATTGGAATTGAGAGGTGTTGAATCAGATAATTCAAATTGGAATATACTTTTGCAATTGGTGCAAAGTCCAACTTTTAGAATTGGTTCAGGAACAAGAAACGGTTATGGAAGTTTGAAAGTTATAGGCCTCTCTAATAAAGTGTACGACCTTACTAATGAAACTGATTTCAATTCCTATTTGGCTTTTGATCCATCTTTTAATTCTAATCTTCCTCCTGAGGAAATAAAGGAATCTGCTGAGGCAAAAGTCAATGGCTATTCAAAATACTTTTTGAATCTCAAACCTGACTCCTTTTTTGTTTTCAGTGAAGGATTTGGTGATGATGAAGCCGATAATAGACCACTTGAGGAAGAAGTGGTAATCTATGATAACGGAAAGCTAAAATTTATTAAGCAAACCGTTATTCCTGCCACCTCTATTAAAGGCGCACTTTCACATAGAGTTGCTTTTCATTACAACAAATTGAAAAAGCAATTTGCAGACGAAAACAAAGGAAAAACTGGAATTGATAATGATGCTGTTGTGGCACTATTTGGAAAAGCAGGAAAAGATGTTGCAAATCCTAATGCAGGAAATGTATTCATTAATGATTTCTATTTCAAGAACACGGAAATTGCTAACAACAAAATTTTCAACCATGTTGCCATCGATAGATTTACGGGAGGTGCAATGGACGGAGCGTTGTTCAGTGAAAAAGTCAGTAATTTATTGGGTGGTGACTTTTCTGTTGCTGTATTTGTAAGAAATGAAGCATTGACCGATCCAAATATTAAGGCTGCCTTTGAAAATACATTACTCGACATTTGCAATGGCTTGTTACCATTGGGAGGAATGACTACAAAAGGAAATGGCATGTTTACAGGAACCGTTAAGGCAAATGAAACTCCAATAGCAAACTATATTAATTCATAATATTTATGTCAAGCATAAGACACTATTCTAAATTAAATGAGATTCCCAACTTATCCTTTGAAGGTTATGTTTGGATGTCAGATAAAAAAAATCCTGTAATGCTAAAAAATGAAGCATACGATTTCGGCACCATTGGAACAAACCCATTTATTATTGAAGCACTTTTGTTCAATAAGAAGAAAAACATTTCCATTCATATTCAGCATACAGGATGCTATCATATTACCCAATATACATTGAGCGAATTGATGCTTGATGGTGCTGTTTCAGAAGAAAAAAACTATTTGCCTCATCGCTTGTCCGGAGTGGAAAATGTGAGTTTCAAGCAGGTTTGGTTACCTGATATAGATGAGCTATGTGAGGGAATGGAAGTACTAACATTAAAAGCAATTGTTTTTTGTGGATTTAATAAGAAAGGAGATAATCATGAGTGATGTAAAATCGACCTATAATTTTGTGCCTGCTCCTGCTGAAGAATTAGTGTTTAAGCCAGGTTGGGCAGATCAAGTAAGTCACGATGTACCTTTTTCTGATGGTGAGAGTGGAGAAATAGAATTAAAACTTACTTCCCTCTCTCCAATTTATATTCGAAACGGACATAGCAAGAATCAGGAAACCGGAGAGTTCTCACATTATTTTGATGAGCTTGAAAAAAAACATTATTTCATTCCAGCCACATCATTGAAAGGGATGTTTAGAAATGTTTTGGAAATCTTGAGTTACTCCAGATTGAATCGAGACTTGGTAAATGATGACCGTTTTTCCTTTAGGGACTTATCAAGTAATTCTGAGTATTTGAAATTATATCAGAACAAAGAGTTTGAAATTAAAGCGGGGTGGCTGAAAGAAAATAAGGATGGTACTTGGTTTATTGAGGAATGCGAAAAATATGCCTTTATACACCATGCCGAACTCAAAGAAAAAAAGCAAATTCCATTTAGGGATAATTTTTTGGGAAAAAACCCCATTGATAAAAGCGCAAAATATAAATACAGTTTGGTTAATGATTCCAAAATGAATGGAAATTTTTCTACCAAAGTTGTCCAGCTTTTTGGCGGTGTAACAAAGACCATTGCGAATTATGATGAAAATGGCAAATTAGGTAGATTGGTTTTTACCGGGCAGTCTTCACGTAGAAATGAAGTTGAAGGCAAAAAATCCAATGGAAAAGTTCATGAATTCGTTTTCTTTAATTCATCCACTCCAAATTGCATTCAAGTCAAAAATGAAATGCAAAAAGATTTTAAGTTTATATACAAGCATGATGATAAACACAATATTTCACCTGATTGGAAATTTTGGCTTTCAAAAATAGAATCCACAGGGGTGCCTATTTTCTATGCGAAAAATAAAAAGGATGAATTATTACATTTTGGATTATCCTACATGTATAAATTGCCTTACAAAAATAGTGTTAAGGAAATGTTACCAATTTCAGATTACAAAAATGATAAAATTGATTTGGCTACATCAATTTTTGGATATTCAAACAAGGATTCCTCATTGAAGGGACGTGTCTTTTTTGGAAATGCACTTTTGGATTCTGA
>CAIQQJ010000083.1 GCA_903873905.1 uncultured Flavobacteriales bacterium | reverse complement strand
TGAATTGTACTTTAACCAAGCCATTACTTTTTTTCCACCTTCAAATTCTTCCATTCCTGCCAATGTAAATGGATGCTTGGAAGTTATTTCATTACAAACCTGTTCCAACATTTTGTTGGAGAAAACCTTGTAATCGGTCGAAACGATGGTCAATAATTCATTGGTATCGTTGCGATAGAGCGCTTTTCTTTTAGGAATGATAATTCCCTTTGTTTCAATTGCGACTTCCCGGATATCCCAGGGTAATGAGGTTTTTGTGGGTGTCATGGTTTTAAGTTTTGGTTGTTGTATGATACAAAGATTCGCTAGTGGAACGTAAAGGATTTATGTTTTGAAAAAAGTTTGGACGTAAGAAGATTGGGTTGATCGGAGGGATATTTGTACATTAATAACATTATCCCTTTGAATTGGATATTGAAGAGATCAACTAAAAACCAGGTTATATGTTTCAGGTAGGACAGGAAATCATAGCTATACGAACGCACATTCAGAATTATTTCAAGAAAGGAGATATTTTCCTGGTGAAAGGTGTGCGAGATTGTGGATGTTCCTGTAATGATTTTCTTGTTGACATTGGCTATAGGATTAAGGATAATTATCAGACATGTGGAAAATGTCATGAGCTGTTTTTCCATCGTGACAATATTGGTTGGGTTGGAAATAAATATTTTGTTCCAGTTGAGGAGGGATTTGCTGAAATGGTGTTGGAAGAGTTGAGAGTGGGGGAGAAGGAATTGATTAGGAGGTAATGATTGGTCATATCGCTTTATATTTTCAGTTGGACTCCCCTTTGTCCACATAAATTCGTTATTTCTTGAATTCACATCTAGCCTTATTACCAATTACTCAAAATGCAACTGATTATTTGCCCGGTGATTTAGTGTTTTGGGATGTAGGTTACGGCCATGTGGGGATTGTAATAGATGAAAAAGTTCCTGGTACGGATCGTTATTATATGGTGCATAATTGTGGCGCTGGACCACAGAAGGAAGATTTTCTTTTTGCAGCTGTTATTGTTGATCATGGTCGTTGGTAACCTTGATTTTATTTATTTTACTAATTAGTTATCACTCTTAAAATTTTGAATTTTGAAAAAAGAACCATTCTCTCCGCCAAATCATAACCATGGGTTATTTGGAATCCTCAATCTTGAACAAGCTACTCTGACAAAACGATATTTTGTTTGGATGAATAATTATTTTCCAAGTGGCCGTGTCTACAAATTTGATGTTGATATAAAAAAACTGGAGATTGAGTTGAATAAAATCCCAGCATTTTCCGATGCAAAGGATTTCGATCAACGCGTATATAGGGAGGGAAGAATGAAACCAGTTTTGACGGAAGAAGCAACAATATTTCGTTTTAAAGATGATTTTATTTTGGGTGTATTTAGTTCTGGTTCGGAAATTGCCTTTGGGAAAGAAATTGATTTGAATGAAGTGGAAATACTCTCAAAGATTATTGCGGCTTGCAGAAAAAAAAATATTGAAAGGAAAGTCCATGAGTTTGGAATGGTGGTGAAGAATGAATATGGAAACTTTGATGTTAATAATTTTACGGTAAAAAAGAATAAAAATAATTTGAAGTCATTCTATAATGATGACTTGGTAAATTTGAATCCAAAAATTATTTCTTTTTTGAAAAATAAAAACGCTAATGGTTTGTTGATGCTGCATGGTGGAGTAGGGACAGGAAAAACCTCCTACTTGCGCTATTTGATTCAAAGTACAAGAGTTCCATTTTTATATCTGCCACAAGAAATATTTCAAAACTTGAGTGATCCGAACTTTCTTCCTTTCATTGCTGAGCGAAAAGGCAGTGTAATAATCTTGGAGGATTGCGAGGAATTACTTCGACCTAGGGAATTTTCTTCCAGTGCTTCCGGAATTTCAACATTACTGAATCTATCTGATGGACTTTTAGGCGATGCACTCAAAATGAAAATCATTTGCACATTCAATGCCGATGTTAGAAATATTGATCCAGCAGTTCTTCGGAAAGGGAGGTTATTTCATAGGTATGAATTTGGGCCCCTGTCAGTGGAGAAAACCAATTCATTATTGAGGGATCTGAAGGTTGATTTGCAAGTAAGTAGTAGAATGACACTTGCTGAAATATTTAATTATCATATTGAAAACAATGCGGAGAATGAAGTTGATTGGAAGATTCGAAAAGTTGGTTTTTAATTAAAAATTCAGAACGTAAGAAGAGCGGGTTTTCGTGCTTCATCTTTGCTGAACATTACTAATAATTTATTACCATGATACTTAAACAAGAAATAGCAAAGGTTAAATCGGCAAAAACAATTTGGGCAGAAGACTTTTCAAAGCCTAAATTGAAATGGGAATTGGTTGATGATGAGGACGAACATGCTTGGATGGAAGATGGCGTTTATAATATGAAGAATTTGACGGAATCGCATTGGCACTTTTATGCTTTGGGTTCTGGACTTGATTTTAAAAATGACGACTATTTTATAAACACACATTTTACTTTTAATGTCGATTTTGGGAGTGAGTTCAGCTCAGTAGGTTTGGTTTTTGGCTTCAAAAAATATTTTAAGAGATTGAATCGATTTGTAGTTGATACTTCTTTGAAACGAGCGGTTATTGCGGATTTCTGGAGAGAGGATTCACAACCAATTAATAGAAGATCTGTTCGACTTGATAAGAAAAAATTTGACGGACATTTATCACGCGAGAATTATTGCAAAATGGGCATTCTAAAAGTGGGTAATCGGATTTCATTTTTCATTAATAATTTCAAGACACCAGTTTT